>CAJQQY010000108.1 GCA_905480595.1 uncultured Saprospiraceae bacterium
GAGATGACTATCCTGGATATTTTGCAAGTGAAAAAAAGGAATGCTGATGTTACTTCCTCTGTTGAAAAACTGATTAGAACGGCAGCAAATCCAAGTACCCCCACTACTACTACTTCTAAGGAAAAGAATAAAATGACGCCTATTTTGTTAGGGATAATAGGGATAATGATTTTAGGATTTAGTTATGTGTTTTTGATGCCTGATAATCACGCACATGAAGATAATATGGTGACTGCGAATGATAGTAATATGGTGACAGGTATAGATCTCCAATGGGTCTCTTTTGGTAGTGACGCAGATTTCCCCGTTGGATATTTTAAACAGGAAGGAACTGGAAACTGGACAGAAACAGGTCCAGATGGTGTGGAAACTAAATTTACTTTTGTGGAAGTAGAAAGAAATGAATCCTCTGTTTATTTATTGGATGAAAGCAGAAATATGGAGATACATTTAGACCTTTATGACAATAAAGTTTTATTTAGTGATAATGGGGCTGAAGAACAAATCTTAGGGGATATTTTGACTTGGGGGAATTAATTAAAACTTTCAATTAATTGCCAAAAAAAAAGGCATTCTTTTCAATTTGATGAGAATGTCTTTTTTTTTGCTTTAGTATTTATTATATGTGCTTGACTTCTCTGGTTTTTAATTAAAAATAAAAACAAATTAAGAAGCGAAACATTCAAAACAATTCCCTCCATTTTTTACATGATTATTTTAGATAATGCTTACTTTAGTGTTTTCTAAATTAATCTAATTTACCCTAGTTGAGAAACCTTATTCCACATTTCATTCAACAACAATTCAAGGCAGGTAATGAACAAGGTAATTTCGATGCATTTACCTTGTTTATTGATTTGTCTGGTTTTACTTCTTTGACCGAAACGTTGATGAAGCAAGGGAAGGAAGGTGCTGAACAGCTCTCTTTTCACCTCAATGGTATATTCGAACCACTCGTTAATTTAGTGTATTGTGAAGGTGGATTCATTCCATATTTTGCGGGAGATTCCTTCACCGCTATTTTCCCTAAATCTTCTGATCAAGATACTCCTGAAGTTTTAATAAAAACAGCAGAGTTATTGCGTGATTTTTTCCAAAAAAATGGCGTGCGAAAGACTCGATTTGGAGATTTCTATTTTGGAATAAAAATCGGTTTGGGCGAAGGCGATGTAGAATGGGGTATTGTTGGAAATAAGCGGAAGTCATTTTACTTTCGAGGAAAAGCCATTAATGATGCTGCTTATTCTCAATCTGAAGCGGAGGTACAAGAAATTATTCTAAACGAAAGCTTTAAAACAAAATTTGAAAATTTTCTCCCTCCCATTGAATCCATAAAAGATAACTATTTTCGATTTACAGAGCTAAATGATTTTCCTGCAATTGAAGATTGTAACAATAATCTTCCGCCATTAGAACCTAAAATCCTTTCCAATTTCTTTCCAAAAGAAGTGATTAGTTATGATGATAGTGGTGAATTTCGAAATGTAATTTCAGTTTTTATTTCATTTACTGGAGTGAATACACATGAAGCTTTAAATCAATTTGTGAGTATCGTTTTAGATAAAATTCATTCCTTCTCAGGTTACTTTAAGGAAGTCGACTTTGGAGATAAAGGCGGTGTTCTGGTAGGTTTTTTTGGAGCACCTGTTACTTTTGAAAATAATGTTGAACGTGCCATAGAATTTGTGCTAGCCTTGGAAGAAGAGTTAAAAGATTTGCGCCGAACAACTCCTCTAAAATTTAGAATTGGAATTACTGCTGGAAATGCCTTCACAGGAACTGTTGGGGGTGTAGAAAGATGTCAATATGCCGCTGTTGGAAATCGAATCAATTTAGCGGCCCGACTCATGGGTAAAGCAGATTATGGTCAAGTGCTAGTGGATGAAACGATTCAAAAAAGTTCCTATTTTAAATTTAATCATAAAGGCGATATTCAATACAAAGGGATTGATCAAGATATTCCAACTTATGAATTGGTGGGAAAAAATATTGATGACCAGCAGGTTTTCGGAGGAAGAATGGTTGGACGACAAAATGAATTAGAACAGCTTCTTGATTTTTCAAAACCAATTCTTAACAATGACTTTGCGGGAGTTGCATATTTGTTTGGAGAAGCTGGGATTGGCAAAAGTCGATTGTCATTTGAGATGCGATCTCAGTTACGAAAAATTGGAAGTGTAAGTTGGTTGACTTGCCAAGCAGATCAAATTTTAAAAAAACCACTCAACCCTTTTATCTATTTTTTAAAAAATTACTTCGAGCAATCTTTCGAAAATTCAGAGATCCAAAACATTGAATCTTTTGAGAAAAAGTATTTGAATTTGTATCACGACGAAAGGTTAATTTCTCATGAAGATGCTTCTCAAATTCGAAAAGAACTTTCACGAACCAAATCTATTTTGGCAGCTCAAGTTGGTATCAATAGTTCTTCCTCACTTTGGCAACAACTAGATGCGAAAGGACGATATCTAAATACTTTAGCTGCATTAAGTAACTTAATTGTGGCGGAATCTAGTTTGCAGCCTGTCGTTTTAGAATTGGAAGATGCGCATTGGTTTGACCAAGATTCGATTGCATTTTTGCAAGAGTTTGCAAGAAAAATGACACGTCATCCAATCTTTGTTTTAGTGACGAGTCGATATGATGATAATGGAGAAAAGGTCCATCTTTTTTCAAGAGAAACTTTATTGGATGGAAAACATAAAATCCTTGAAATTGATTTGAACATCCTTCAACCGGATGCGATTAAATATTTTGCAGAAATAAAATTGCAAGCACCTATTAGTGCAGAATTTAAAGAACTTTTATTGCGTACTACTAATGGTAATCCATTTTATGCAGAGCAAATTATCGAATATTTTTCTGAAAGTTATTTATTACAAAAACGAAAACAAGTTTGGCACATCAAAGATAATAGTCTCAAGTTATCGAGTTCGATTAATTCTATATTGATGGCTCGAATTGATCGTTTATCTGTACTTGTCAAAGAAACAGTAAAAGCTGCTGCGGTAATCGGAAGGGAATTTGAAATTCCAGTTTTAAATGAAGTGATGAAAGCTCAAAAGGAATTTATTGCTCGAAATGGAGATTCGCAAGCTGTTTTAAAAGAACAAATTCAAACAGCTGAGCGTGGTCAAATTTGGCGAGCAGTTAATGAATTAAGATATATTTTCAAACATTCCTTGCTTCGAGAAGCTGTTTATGATATGCAACTTCGAGCAAGATTGCGACGCCTTCATCGACTGATTGCTGAAGCTATTGAAAAATTATATGACGGAAAGATTGAAGAACGTTATGCTGATTTAGCTTTCCATTTTGGTGAAGCTGAGATTGAAGAAAAAACCAATTATTACTTACTCAAAGCTGCTGATTTCAATCGACTCAAATATCAAAATGTTCGAGCACTTGACCTCTACCAACAGTTAGTGGAAAACTATAAAAAAGATCCTTCAACTGATCAAGAAGAACTAGTAAGTGTTTTGTTAAAAAAAGCGAGTGTCCTTCGTTTAGTTGGAGAATGGGATCGATGCCACGAAGTTTATGAAGAGGCGATGGACATAGTTAAGGATCAAAAGAATCATTTGTATTCAGGAAGAATTCATAATTTGACTGGTGAATTATTAACGCTCAAAGGCAATTATGATGAAGCCAAAACTCATCTTGAAGCGGCTGCAACTCACTTCGAATTCACAGATGATAATGTTGGAAAATACCAAGTATACGGAAATTTAGGAACACTATTTTTCCGCCAAGGAATTTACGACCATGCTAAATCTTATTTTACTAAAAGTATTGAACTTAGTCGCCGTCATAACCCAGACAAACCTAATGCAGCTATTGTTTCTAATCTTGGTTTGGCACACATGAATGAAGGAAATTATGATGAAGCAATTCAATGGCAAATATCAGAATTAGCCATTTGTGAAAAAGCAAATGACTCCCAAGGAAGAGCTAACTTATACACCAATATGGGGATTGTTCTTTTTGAAAAAGGAGACTACGATGCTGCCTTAGAAAGTTATCAAAAAGGATTAAAACTCAGCGAAGAATTAGGAAATAAATTATTAGTATCCATTGCAATAGGTTGCATCGGAAGTGTTTATCAACGCAAAGGAGATTATGTGAAAGCGTCAGAACACTTTTTGAGAGATTTAACTATCAGCGAAGAATTAGGAGACAAGCAAGGAATTGCTATTGCACTTGGTTTACTTGGAGAATTACGAAGTGAAGAAGGAGAATTCGATTTAGCACGAGGATATTTAGAGAAGAATCTAGCTCTCTGCGAAGAGTTAAATTACCGAAAAGGAATCGCCAAAGCAGTCAATGCACTCGCTGATATTTACATGGTCAAAAAAGATTACGAAAAAGCCATCAGTTATTATAATAGAGCCATTGAATTATCTCGCTTGATCAATAACAAATTAGTACTCGGAGAAAGTTTGGTGGAAAAAGGCGAAGCATTAATTGAAGCTGGCCGAATCGACAAAGCTCAAATTTTTCATCAAGAAGCCATTTTAATGATTGAAAATTTAGGAAATCCAGATTTGATCTTCAAAGCTAAAATTTTCTCAGCCAAATTAGCGTTTGCTATGGAGGAGAAAGAAAAAGCTCAACAAATACTACAAAACTTAGTGAAAGAATATACTAGTGATTTTGAGTTAGGTAATATTTATTTTTGGTTATACAAAATTACTCAAGTAGATAATTACAAAATTAAATCGCTCGCTAAATATCAAAAACTCTACGCAGAAACCCCCCTTTACCTCTTTGAAGAACGCATTAAAGAATTGAGTTAAGTTACATTTATATAATTAGTTCGTCTAATATCCTGAACTTATTATTTTAAATATTGAGGATAATCTTATTCCACCTAGAAACTCTAAAAACTAATCCATGAAATTACTTTTTTATATTCCAATCTTGGTGTTTCTTTTTATGAATTGCAAATCGCAACTAATGCAAGCACAATCACCAAAGATACTTCCTTACTCTATTAATGAACCTCAAAGGTCACTTGAAATGCCTGCTGAGTTAAAAGAAATTTCTGGTCTTACTTTTTCGCCAAGTGGAGAACATCTTTGCGCTATTAATGATGAGCAAGGGGATATTTATTTTATCAATAAAAAAACGGGGGAAGTTGATCGGAAAGTAAAATTTCATGGTCAAGGTGATTACGAAGGAATTGAAACTGTTAGAGAAAAAGTATATGTGGTAAAAAGTACAGGAACCTTTTATGAAGTGAGTGATACTGAAAAAGATGAAGTTAAACCGAAAAAAACTAAATATATTTTAAAGAAGCCGAACGATACAGAAGGTCTAGCTTTTGATGTAAAAAACAATCGATTGCTCGTTGCATGCAAAAGTGCATCTTGCTTACATGAAAACTGTTTGATTCATACTTGTATGAATCAAAGAGCCATCTATTCTTTAAATTTAGAAACCAATGAAATAGATCCAACTCCTATCTTTATTATCGATTTGAAAGAAGTTCAAGCTTTTTTAAAAAATAATAAATCCGAGGATAAGTTAGAAATTTTTAAAAAATTCATCACTCTTGAAAATGACTATATTCCTTTTCACCCAAGTGCTCTAGCGATTCATCCAACGTCTGGAGATATTTATATTTTATCTTCGAAAGGAAAAACGATGATGGTCCTAAATTCTGATGGACAGATTATTGCATTTGAAAAATTAAATAAAAAAATTCATACTCAACCAGAGGGAATTGTTTTTGACAATGATGGAACATTGTATATTTCTAACGAAGGGAAGAAAGGAGGAAACGGTACTATTTCTGTTTTTATAAAAATGTAATCACATTGTTATAAAAATATTTTAAATAAAAAAGAGGTGTTAACGAGTAATCGTTAACACCTCTTTTTTTTAATTACTTTTCAAAACCGAAAAATTATTTCGCTTCTAAACTGATTTGCAAAGTGATATCATCACTAATGATGTTGTCACCAATTGCACCTGCTAATCCAGATCCGTATTTAACTCCCCAGTCTGTTCTGTTAATTTTAAATTTATCAGAAATAGCTGTTAACGATCCATCTTCTTTTGCTACAACCAATGCAGGAAAAGTAACACTTTTAGAAACTCCTTTCAATGTTAAGTTTCCTGTAATCATGCAGTTAGCTTCATCTGTCTCTGCATCAGCTACAGAAGTAATACTGAATGTCGCTTTAGGAAATTTTTCAACATCAAAAAAGTCAGCACTTTTTAAGTGTCCTTCTAATTTAGCTTGCTTTTCAGCATCACCTGCTAAGTCTGTATTATTCAAAGAAGTCATATCAATTACGAAATCTCCGCTTTTGATTTTATTCCCTTCAGCAGAAAAAACACCTGACTCAACGTTCATTGTACCTTTGTGGTCATAAGCTAATTTAGCTCCTGTCCAGTTAATTGTACCCGCAGTTGTTGAGTAATTTTTTGCAGCAGCAGTTGGAGTTGCTTTAGTATCGACTGCATCTCCAGTTTTAGCCGCTTTGGTTTTATCGTTGCTACAGCTAGCAACTAATGCCAACAACATAAATACGAATGAAAATTTAATTAATGTCCTCATGTTAAATTTATTATTAGTGTATTAAGAAATAAGAAGGCGCAAATTTATACTTTTATAAAGTAAAATAAGCCTATAATGTTTAAAAATAAAGATTGTTATTTTGACGTATGCATTTTAAGAAAGAGATTCTTTTAGATTTTTTGTTTTTATTAGTACTGCTCTTGGGAAGTTTGTGGCAAATTAGTTTTCTCCAAGCTACCATGAAATGGGATATCATGGATATCACCCTTCCATGGAATTACTATATAACCGAATGCCTTGCCAATGGTGAACTTCCGCTTTGGAATCCATTTCTCAATGGAGGTTTTGCACAGATGGGAATTAATGATACTTGGAATCCAATTACATGGTTGATTGGGTGGTTTTTTGGATATGATGCGGTCGTGATTCAGTATCAATATTTAGCTCATCTTTTTTTTAGTGGCATTGGTTTTTATCAATTAGGAAAATATTTTGGTTGGTCTCGAACCACACGATTATTGACTTCTTCCAGTTTTATGTTATCAGGTTTTATGATCGGAAATGCGCAACACCTAGGTTGGACAATTGGAGCATCTTGGTTGCCTTGGGTCTTTTTACTTTATAAAAAATGGGAAAAAGATCCTACTGTTTTGAGATCAATTTCCGTGGCGACTATATCAGCTTTGATGTTTCTGGGAAGTTACCCTGGTGTATTTGTCGGAGCCGTGTACATATTGTTAGGACTGTTTATTTTTCGAGTTATTCAGGTTTCCCGTCAACGTAATTTCTCTTTTTTGAAAAAAATAATTGGAGCGACATTTCTTTCAGGAGTTACATTTTTGATGTTGACTTTGGTCGCATGGGTCAGCATGTTGAGGTTATCAGAATACATTAATCGAGGCGATAGTTTTTCGCTTGAATCTGCTTTGTCAGGTTCTCTTCCCTTCGAAGCGATAATTACTTTTTTATTTCCATTTGCTTCTGTTTCAAGTATGGTAATGTGGGAAAATGATTGGACATTGGTAAATTGTTATTGGGGATTATTACCATTTTGTTTTTTGATTTTTTCTTTTTTCCAAAAAATATTTGACCGAGAAAGCGAAAGTATTTTTGCAAAAACGAGATGGTATTTATTTGGAGGTATTTTATTTTTTGCGATTGCGATGGGAAATGATTTACCTCTTCGAACTTGGATGTTTGAATTTCTTCCGCTGATGGATATTTTTCGATTGCCTACATATTTCAGGGTTTTTGGAATATTCTTTTTTCTAATCGCAAGTGGTTTTTCAATTAATCACTTCATGAAAAAAGATTTATCTACTGGGTTTTATAAAAAAACTTTAGCTGCTGCTATAGTTATTTTAGGTATCACCCTTTGGGCAAAAAACAATGCGTCTATCCACGGTCAAGCTTTCGTAGAAAGAAATGGAAATTTCGAATTAACAGCTGATGCACAGTTTTATAACAACATATTTACACAAGGGGCTTTACATTTCATGTTGCTAATTTTACTTTCCATTGGTTTGGTTTTTTTGAAAAAAACTTACTTGCGAAAAGTTTTACTTCTGATGGTAGCCTGCATCGATTTATTTTTTGCTGTTCAATTCAACATCTCTTCAACTGTCATTCATGATGTGGATCCAAAAATAGTTAATGAAAAATTTCATTATTATTCTCCCAAGGAATACCCTTTACCTCCGATCAACCAACCATTTAAGAAATTGCATCGTGTAGCTAATTTCGACTACGTTCATTTACATATCAACTTAAATCATTTTCATAAAATACCTTCTCCAAATGGTGCAAGTCCTGCTTACTTTAAATGGTCCGCAGAAGCAATGGCTAATAATCTTTTTCAAAAGACCATTCAAAACCCATTAGTTTTTGCAGCTGAAAAAATTAATGTCGAAGGAATAATTGATGAGCAAACCATTGATACACTTTCTTTTGCAAAAATTAATTTATTGCATTTTTCTCCAAATCAACTAAAGTTAGAATGTGATATTCCCAAACCACAGTTTCTCGTTTTTTTACAAAATTATCACCCGGATTGGAAAGTATATATAAATGAAAAAGAAGCTCCAATCATTCGAACCAATGATACTTTTTTAGGAGTAGAAATTTCTGGGGGAAAAAATAAAATAAAATTTGCGTTTGAGCCAGAAGTGGAAGTGAAGGCTTTTTATGGAAGTGTGATGAGTTGGTTTTTAATCTTTCTCTTTTTTACAAAAACCTTTTTACGGAAGAGGTCTAAAGTCTAAACTTTATTTTTTCATCCTCCCTTTTTAATATCATTTAGAGTTTCTATTGCTTCAAAAAGACTTTTAAGAATAGTAATATTATTGGTTGATTCTACATCTTGTGCAACAACTTGATATCCTGACAATAAAATATTGGCCTCTGGAAATGATTCAGATAATTGATCGACATATTTTTGAACAGGTTTGTTCGCATATGTTTCAGTTATCATAGTGAAGATATAACTAGGTTTTGCAATCCGATAGGCATCGATCAAATCGTTGGTGCTGATATTCTGTCCTAAATAAATGACTTGGTTTCCTCTGCTCTTAATCAAATAATGCATAAATAAAATACTCAATTCTTGTTTTTCTCCTTCAGGCAAATAAACAAAAAATTTATTGCACGCACGTCCAGCAGAATGAGGTAAACTATCAATGGCAACAATAATTTTTTGCCGAATCAAATGACTAATAAAATTTTCTTGTGCAGGAACGATAGAACCGGTCAACCACATCAAACTTAATTTATCCAAAAAAGGATAGATAACTTCGAGCATTGTTCTTTCAAAACCAATTTGACGAATATTAGTAGAAACAATTCTATCAAATTTCAACTCATCCATTTCAATCATGGATAACATTAAAGCATCTAATTGAGCATCTCCATCAAAATCAATTACCGAAATTTCTGAAACCCTCTGAGCTACTTCCTCTTTCTCCATTTCAGCAATTTTCGATATCTTTAACCCATTACGATTGAGCAAAGCAACATTCAAAAGAATCTTAAGATCAGTATCCATATAGTATCGAATATTGGTCTTCGTTCGCTTAGGCTTGACTATGCCGTAACGTTGCTCCCAAATTCGGATAGTATGGGCTTTTATGCCACACAACTTCTCAAGATCTTTGATTGAATAAACAGCCAATTTTAATTATTTAGTTGTAATGTATTTTTCTAAAAATTAGAATTTTAAAAGCCTATTTTTTCTATTTGTAAGGCTTGATTGCATCGTGTAAACAGATTTTTCTTAAAAATGTTTAAGGAAAAGTCCTTTGATTTTGGGTGTAAAATCAATTATACTAGACATTTAGTCATAAAATCTAAAGAATAGAGTAACTGAGAAAATTATAATTACGTAAATTTAAGCATCCTATAAACCAAATAAATATTATTTTCAACATTATTTTCGAAACCTATCATTGATCTTGCTTATAATCAACTAGATTTCTCAAGTAATATCCTTGTAATTAATCATTTTCAATTTTCAAAATTGAGTATAAATCATTTTTTATGGAATCATTCTACTTCAACTTTTCAAATCAAAAAAGGAATTTATATTTTTCTTTTTTGATGATTTTGTTCTCGCTCTTTTCTACCCAAACACTCTTTGCACAAATTATTCCTACGGCAGGAGAAACAGAATGTTTTGTTGCTGGAAATGGTGGTGTATTTGCAGATCATGGTGGAACAGAAGCTAACCCGGTAACTGGAACAGATCCAGCTGGTTTTTATTTCAATTGCGGATGTGAAACGGTGACCTCTTTATGTTCACCTGATGGAAGTGCAATTACATTGGACTTTACTGCTTTCGATGTCTTCGCAACATTTGATTTTATAGAAATCTATGATGGTGATTCTAATGCTGGAACGCTTCTTTATGGAAATGCCGCTGGTGCTCCGAATGCAAATGATAATCTCTTGACAGATATGATTGCTTCAAATGGATCATCATCATTTACAGGAACTACTGGTTGTATTACAGTTTCGCTTTTTGCAACAGCAGTAGTTAATCGATTGGGTTGGGAAGCAGATGTGACGGTAGCGAGTGGCGCAACTCACCCAGGAGATAACTTGCCTTGTGGCACTAATTTAAATTGTTTGGCTCCGCCAAATATTGATGTCGGTAATTTAACTAACTCCTCTGCAGATATTACTTGGGCAGTTTCTGATTCAGCTGACACCTATAACATAGAATATGGATTAGCTGGTTTTACTCTAGGTAGTGGAACCTTGGTTAATACAACTGATTTGTTTTTAGACTTAACAGGCTTGATGCAAAATACTGAATATCAATTTTATATTCAGTCAGACTGTGGAGGTGGTGAAATGAGTAATTTTGCTGGACCATTTTCTTTTACAACTCTTCTTTCTTGTCCTGCCCCGACGAATGTGATAATAACTGATGTTAATTCAACTTTTGTAGATATTAGTTGGGATGCTTCTTTTGCAGCCTCCAGTTATAATGTTGAATATGGATTAGCTGG
>CAJQQY010000109.1 GCA_905480595.1 uncultured Saprospiraceae bacterium
TTTAATTTTTTTAAAGAAAATATTCCTTTCGTCCCTCAAAAAGAAGAACGAGATGAAATTTTATTAAAATTGCATGAAGCTGAAAATCAGTTATTAATTGAGGTTTACAAAACAGAATTAGACCTTCCAATGCCTTTAGGAAAATTCCGAAGAATTGAAAATTACACTTCTATTCAAAATGATTTTCCACAAACTTATGGAATAGGACAAGCAGGTTTACCAAGTCAAGCTACTGAAGAAAGAAGAATAAAAGCTAAACAATTAAAAGGGTATCTTTTATTTTTTGATCAGATTCTCGCAAATTATTTTTCTCAATTAGCCAATATTCCAAACCTACTTTCACCAACCAACGAAGGACGTAAAACTTTTTTTACCCAAAAAATAAAAGACGTCCAAGGAGTTGAAGAGTTGTTTTTTGATTATGAAAATTTAGAAGAAAAACTTTCTGAAGTCGTTGGTGAAAGAAATGATTCTGAATTTACTGATCTATTCACGGAAAGAAAAAATAAATTACTCGATCACCTTTTAGCTCGCTTTGGAGAGAGTTTTAACGACTATGTAATTCTGTCTCATCGCTTATTTAAAAGGAAGCGAGCAGATCGGGAATTGATTCGAGATAAAATTGATTTCATTAAAGAGTATCAAACGATTAGTAAAAATCGCGCAAGTGGTTTTGATTTTTGCAATCAATTCCTCAATAATGAAAATGGTGATAAAATAGAAAATAAACTTTGGTTTAATCAAACTGACATCAATGTTCCTCTTCAACAAATCAATGTTTCTGGAATCGTACATCGGGCAGCTCGCCTAGCTGGAATTTCAAATTATAAACGTCGAAATCTTTCTCATATCGAGTATGATATTTATCAAGAAAAAGATGATGACAATGAAAGTGAATTACGTTGGCGAGTGATTGATACGGATAATGAAAAAATATTACTGAGTGGAAGTTTGCATTATGAAAATGAAAATGATGCAATTGCAGAAATGAAACAATCCGTTGAGATGGGAATGTTTTTCCAAAATTTTCAATTGCTCGAAACTATCGACAATCGATTTTATTTTAACATCATCAATGCTGAAGGTGAAGTTATCGGACGTCGAATCGAATATTTTGAAACAGCTGATGAACGACTTGATGCAATTGAATATTTGATTGATTTTTTAAATGAAAAATTTAGCGAGGAAGGTTTTTATGTGATAGAACATTCACTTCTTCGTCCTCGAAAATCGACTGATAATTTTATGCCAGTTTGCACGGAAGCAGATTGTTCCATTTGCGAACCACTTGACCCTTATTCATTTCGAGTAAGTATTGTTTTCCCTGGATACACTCCTCGTTTTTCCAATCTTGATTTTAGAAAATATATGGAAAAATTAATTCGAATGGAACTCCCTGCGCATGTTCTGGCTCGAATTTGTTGGATTGGTGAAGGTCAAATGGGAAGTGTAGAAAAACACTATCGAAAATGGTTGGAGTACAATCAGAATCATTACAACAAACCTCGTTTAAAAAATAAATCATTGAATGAACTTTTAGAGGTGTTGAGTAAACTATATACTGTTTATCCCCCGGGAACTTTGCATGATTGTGAAGAAGGAGATGACGAAAATCCAATAGTGTTGGGAAGAAGTCACATTGGAGATCAAGAAGAAATTATTCGATCCAATGACAATGAAAATTTAGAAGAAACTGATTAGAAGATCAGAATTCTGAGTCAAATAAAAAACCATTCTTATGAAAAATATACCCATCAAGCTAAATCATTTAGTTGAAGAGTTTCACTACTTCGAAGACAATCAAGTACTGACTGCTTCACACCTGAATACAGTAGTTGATTTTTTGGATCGTCGTGATCGAATGACTCGAACTAAGTTAATTGGAACAGGAATCGTATGTGGTCTTGAAGTCAAATTTAATAATTCTAACAAGACAATTACAATTTCTAAAGGAAGTGCAATTACCTCTGATGGCGACCTCTTGCATATCGATCAGAACACAACGTTTTCCCATATCAAAGCTTTTGAAGATGAAAAAGCAAAATATGAATTGTTTCAAAACGGAAGCTCTCAAGTACCTCTGTTTCAGCTATTTACAGCTGATTCAAAAGAAGAAAAAATACATAGCATGCGAGGACAAAACAATCCTTTAAAAAATTTGGGTGAAATGGTTTTGGTATTGTATCTAAATAGTTTTTTGGAAGCACCTGAGGATTGTACGGAAGTTGATTGTGAAAATCAAGGAATGCGACAAAGAGCCAAATTGATTCCTCTATTGATAGCCAAAAGCGATTTGAATTTAATTAACCAAAAACCTGCTAATCCATATTTTTCTCTTCCTGAAGTAAATATTCAACGAGTCAATTTTCATCAAAGTGTGATCACTCATGAGGAGAATTTATTAGCTCGCTTTCGAACAGCCATTCAAGTAAGTTCGCCGAATTTGATTTCAGCAGTTATATCAACATGTGGATTGAAGCAGGGAGACTTTTTAAGAAATTTAGTTACTGGAATTTATGCAAATCCTGCAAGTGTTTGGCGAAGCCGGTTAAATGCCATTTTCCAAAATATTAATATTAATGACCGAGCGGATGTACTCTACATTTATAATTTCATGAAAGATTTGAGGGAGGCATATGATGAATTTAAGGAAAGTATTTTTGAGCTTTGGACAGAATGTTGTCCGCCAGCAAATTTACATCCTAAGCATATTAACGTTAGCGAAATTCTATTGGAAAATGAAAACATCCCAGCAGAATACCGACATCATTTTTGTGAGTCTCCTATTTTAAATCAAAATGATCGGAATGTCAAAAGAGCTCAATTCTTACATCAAAGATTGAATGCATTGATTGAACATTTTGAAGTACCAAACAATAAAAATTCTACTATCCAAATTACTCCTTCCATGTCCGGAAATGTATTGTTAGGAGAAAAATCAATTCCTTATTATTACAATGCAAAAAACTTTACGTTAAACAGATTTTGGAGTTATGAAAAAACAATTCGAAATAAATTTAGCTCAATTCTAAGTTATCGAGCAAAGCAATATAATGGTTCGGAAGCAGCTCAGAACCCATTGACCTTTTCACATGATAAATTAGATTTTTTAAGAATTGAAGGTCATTTAGGAAAATCGAAAGAGGAAGTTGAAAAGCAATTAGAAAGTTTGAAAAAACGACACAACTTACAATTCAATATTGTTTCGGTTCAGATTCAGGATGAGGTCAGAACTATTCGATTACCTCGATTACGTTTTCCTGCTGTCGATATGTTATTCCATCACTATCGGGAGGAGTTTAATTCCAATTCAAAAATTGTTGATAAGTTTCATTTAGATTTAAAAGGAACGACAGCTGTTCAGGTAGCCGATAAAAATACTCCTGAAGATGTGATGCGGGAAAATTTAGAACGCTCCAAAGTCGAAATCGATAGCATGAAAGATGAAATGGAAGCTGCGAAATCTCATGTCAAAACTAAGATTGCATCCTTCGATCGAAATTATAAATCATTTAAAACCAACTATCAAAAGGCAGCTGTCAAAGGTGATTTGATTCATAAAAATGTCTTCGAATACACCCAGACTAAATATGAAACGCCAATGCAAAAATTTGTCTTGGATTACAAATTCAACCGGTTCGATGGTTTGATTAAATACTTTAGAAAGAAAAGAGAAAAAGTGCAACAGCAATATATTTTCGATAACTTTTTCAATCAAAATCCTGGATTGGAATCCAAGGGTGGAGTGCCAGTTGGTGGAACATTTGTCTTAGTTTATATTTCAGATGATGATGAATCGAAACAAAGAATTGTAGCTGATTTTTGTTTGCCAAATTGTTGCGTCATTGAAACCGATCCTGAAATTGAACCTAACGAAATTCCAGAGGAGGAAATTGAAAAACCAACTATCGTCGAAAAATTACCAGATATTAAGTTCATTGATAAAATTGATTTATTTAAATATTCACCAATTAAATCTATCGTCGATTACAAAGTTGATTTTACTAAAGTCGATTTGGTAGGACAAATTAATGCAGTAAAACTATTAAATCTTGGAAATGTAGGTGGAACAAACGCAGGTGGAAATTTGGGTTTAGTGGCCGAAATTCAAGATCCAAATCTTCGAGGTATGATGATGGCAATGGATACAACTGCTGAAGGAATTCGAACGCTTGAATCGAAAGAAACAAGAACTCCTGATGAAGATGCAAAGTTGGTTTTCCTTCGTGAAAACTTTGATAACAGTTCAGAATCCATTTTGAATTTCGTGGGAGCGAAAGGAAAAGATTTGGATGTTTCAAGTGACGAAACTCGAGCCTTAGAATTTATCGGAAAATCTACAGAATCATTTAAGGAAAAAGATAAATTCAAAAAGACGAACAAAAGATCAAAAGAACTTGAAAGCGCCAATGCTAACAACCCTGTGATCAAAGGCATGGTTGGAAAAATTATTACTCGGATGAAATAAATAGTTTATAGACAAAATAAATATGTCAAACCATTTTATAAGAACCATCAAATTGAATTTAATAGCTAATTCTGAAAAGGAAGGTTTTGAAATACAACAAGGACTATCGGAATTAATCAAAACCAAACTAAGTCAAAAAATGGAAGCAATTTTTGATGAGCTTGGGAGTGATCAAAATATGCGAATAGAAAACTTGG
>CAJQQY010000110.1 GCA_905480595.1 uncultured Saprospiraceae bacterium
TTTATTCACTTTAGTTTTGGAAATCCCAGTTGCTGGCGATTTTTGGAAATCTTTCAAATTAGTAGTCCGAGTTAATTTTTTCCAAGCCAACTCAGGTTTTTGATAATCATAAGGCAAAGATTTTTGCTTTACACTATCCAAACGTTTTTGAAGATCATCCCAGAATTTTTTCTCCATTTTTTCAGCCATCTCTATTTCAATATCACCTCGCTCAGCTAAAATTTTCGAATATATTTCTCTTGGGTCTTTGTGATTTTTGATAAAATTGATGTACATCTCAGGTTGCGTAAACTGTGGATCATCACCTTCGTTATGTCCATGCTTACGATAGCAAACCATATCAATAAAAACATCTGTGTGGAATTTTTGTCGATACTCCGTTGCTAATTCTACTGCAAAAATTACCGCTTCCGGATCGTCTCCATTCACATGAAAAACAGGAGCCTGAACCAAACTTGCCACACCTGTACTATAGGTAGAAGATCGGGCATCATCAAAATCAGTTGTAAATCCAATCTGATTATTAATCACAAAATGAAGCGTCCCTCCTGTATAATAACCTTCCAACTGACTCATTTGAACCGTTTCGTAAACGATTCCTTGACCTGCTATAGCAGCATCACCATGAATCAAAATAGGAAGTATTTTATCATAATTACTTTTATATAGAATATCTGCTTTCGCTCTCGCAAATCCTTCTACTACAGTATTTACAGATTCTAAATGCGAAGGGTTAGGAGCTAATTTTAAGTGTATTTTTCTGCCTGATGGCGTTTTTATTTGAGAAGAATACCCTAAGTGATATTTTACATCTCCATCTCCAAAACTCAAATCAGGAATAGCCGTACCTTCAAACTCATTAAAAATGTGTTCGTATGTTTTTCCCATAATATTTGCCAATACATTTAATCGTCCTCGATGAGCCATTCCGATCACTACCTCTTCTACATTATGAATAGGATGCTCTTTTGTTCCTTTCCCAAATCCCTCTTCTGCATTGGCAGCAGCATTAATTATCGCATCCAAAGCAGCAATAGTTGATTCACCACCTTCTAAAGAGAATCTCTTTTGACCAACATATTTAGTATGCAAAAATTTCTCAAAGCCTACCGCATCACTTACTTTTTGAAGAATCCGTTTCTTTTTTTCAAGACTCAATCCAAAATTACTAGAATCGCGATTTTCGATTTTATCCCTCAGCCACATTCTTCGTGCTCGATCTTCAATATATGTATATTCGTAACCGATATTTCCACAATAGATTTCCTTTAGTTTAGTGATGATTTGTCCCAAAGTCGCATTTCTCAAACCTATCTCCTCTCCTGCTATAAATGTTTTATCTAAATCACTCTCTTCCAAATTGTAATCCGCCAAATCAAGGTTTGGACTTCGATCACGTCGTGACCGAATAGGATTAGTTGTTGATTTCAAATGACCTCTAGTTCGGAAGCCATGAATAATGGATTGGACTCCAAATTCTTTTTCGTTCATCGTTGCAGCACCATTGCTAGGAGCAGTTGCCGTAGAACCGTTTCCATTTCCGTTTGCTTTAGTAGCAAACTCAAAACCTTCAAAAAAAGACCTCCAGCCATCTTCAATTGACGCAGGATCTTCTTGAAATTTTTTGTACATCGATTCTATAAAACTTGGATGTGCATTGAATACGTAGGAATAATCGTTCATATTAAATATGGTATTTTTCTAAGTATTTACGGTAGGATCGCAAATGTGTTTTGATTTATATAAATGATCTTATTTAGGTCTAAGGTTTGAAAGCATAATTATGTTCTCAAATTTTAAAAAATTTAGGCAAATATCGTTGAAAAAATTTAAATATGTGCTGATTTAGATGCCGTTTTAATACTTTTTTATAAAGGTTTAATTCTAAAAAAACTATAAATAAAATGTGGATAAAAGTTTTCTTTTATCAATAAAAGCTATAAATTTGCACTCCATTTGCGAAAATGGTATAATTTGATCATAATTTTTTAGAAAATATATTACAATAATGGCACATCACAAGTCAGCAAAGAAAAGAATTCGTCAAGACGCTAAAAAGCGTATTCAGAATCGTTACTACAAAAAATCAGCTAGAACGAATATTAAGAACTTGAGAGAAATGGAAGATAAGGCTGAGGCAGAAAAATTATTGCCTAAAGTTATCAGCATGATTGATAGATTAGCGAAGAAAAATACTTGGCACAAAAACAAAGCATCTAACCTTAAAGGTAAATTAACGAAATTCGTTAATGGCTTGTAATATTTGTCAATAGACAAATCATTTTTGTGAAAAAAAAGTGTATCCCTCCATGAGGGATACACTTTTTTTATGGCTATAAGTGACCGTTTTAACTTCTACTCGGAAATACACCATCCAAAGCGATGATATAATTTATCCCAAAAGTTGGTTGAGTTTTAATTCCTTGAGTTGGAATAGTTACCCCATCTGATACTTCTATTATTTGCCTCAGTTCTTGTACCTTTTGGTATTCTTCATTATAAAGATTTGCTTTTGC
>CAJQQY010000111.1 GCA_905480595.1 uncultured Saprospiraceae bacterium
CTTCTCCTTTTTTACATTTACAATATGAAAATTCAAGGAAGAGACTTTCACACTATCTGGCTGAAAGAGGATGATGAACAAGTTGTACAAATCATCGATCAACGATTTTTACCACATGAATTAGTGATTGAAAATTTAGAAACGGTGGATGATGTTGAGCGAGCTATTCGAGAGATGCATGTGCGAGGAGCACCGTTGATAGGAGTCGCTGCGGCTTATGGGATGTATTTTTCTGCACTCGAAGCTGTTGATAGTCAGCAGTTTACAAAATATATTCATGAGTCAGCTGAGAAGTTAAAAGCTGCTCGACCAACTGCAGTCAACCTTGCATGGGCAGTTGATCAACAATTGGAATTAATTTCTGAAAATTATAAAATTCTCCCTTCTATACTTTTAGATAATGCAGAACGCATCAAAAAAGAAAGTATCGAACGGTGCAAAAAAATCGGAGAATTTGGATTGCCACTAATCAAAAATATTTTTCAAAAAACAAAAAAGACCGTCAATATTTTAACTCATTGTAATGCTGGTTGGATGGCTTGCATTGATTATGGAACTGCTACTGCGCCAATTTATGCTGCACATGATAAAGGTATTCCTGTTCACGTTTGGGTAGATGAAACTCGCCCCAGAAATCAAGGTGCCAGAATAACTGCTTTTGAACTACAAGAACATGGTGTGCCTCACACCGTCATCACAGATAATGCTGGTGGACATTTGATGCAACATGGAAAAGTTGATTTGGTACTCGTCGGGACTGACCGAACTACGCGCAATGGAGACGTTTGTAATAAAATTGGAACCTACCTCAAAGCACTTGCCGCAAAAGACAATGACATTCCATTTTATGTTGGAGCACCATCTAGTAGTATCGATTTTTCTCTAAAAAATGGATTTGAAATTCCAATCGAAGAAAGGGGAGAGGAGGAAGTAAAATATATTCAAGGAAAGCATGATGATGAAATAAAAAAAGTTTTACTCACTCCTAAAGAAAGCCCCGCTGCAAACTTTGCCTTTGACGTTACTCCAGCGAGATTGGTAACCGGACTAATTACCGAATTGGGAATTTGCGAAGCAAGTCGAAAGGGATTGATAAAATTATTTCATTAAGACTCCTTTTTACAACTTTTTAAAATCAGAGATGTTTTACAAAAAAAATAAAACATGCAAGTTTGTGATCTCGAACCACAAGGAAGTGCTCCATGGGAATTGCTCCGAAAATACGGAGGGAAGTTTGGTCTTTTTGAAAAAATAAAAATGGGTGGAGTTGGCTCCCCTAAAATAAAATACATTTCAGGCTTACCAGAAGTAGATGAATTTGTAGAAGAAACAGCAGGCAATGATATTCCACATCTCAATTTTGAATTTTTGAAAAATGGACTTTTAGCTCGCATCAATAAAACTCAATACCTAAAAGGAGTAATGATCGCTTATGATGAAATTACTTTGATTAATTTAAGTATTTCTGAGAAGTTATTATCTCAGGGAAATATTTTTGAGGAATTAGAGAAAACGAATATTAGAAGTGCAGAGTTAATTATCGAATCGTTGCATGGCGAGACTTTAACTTGTGAGGTGTCAACCCAAGCTTACATGAATCTCAAAAAGTATTTTCAAAAAAATAGAATCCTTCAAAATAAATTCCATTTAGAAATTTTAAAATGATGCAAGAACTACTCAAAGAATTTCCTTCAGTTATCAAACTCCCTGTGCAATGGGGAGAAATGGACGCAGCCAAACACGTCAACAATTCCGTATATATTCGCTGGGGAGAATCTGCCAGAATTGCTTACTTCGATAAGATGAATTTAGATAACTCATTTACCGAACAAATCGGTCCTATTTTAGGGTGGCAAGATTGTAAATATATTTTTCCAGTCACTTATCCTGATACGATTTCGATTGGCGTAAAAACGGTAGAAATTAAAGCAGATCGATTTTTTGTGGAATGCCATATGTTTAGCCACAAGCACCAAAGAATCGTGGCGATTAATAAGAATTCTATTATTGCGTATGATTATCACAATCTAAAAAAAGCACAATTACCCAAAGAATGGATTCAAAAAATCAGCGAACTCGAAGGCAAAACATTTTAACAAACTCTTAAGTCCGAATCACAAAAACAAAACCCTTTTGTGATATTTCTGTTATACTTCGATCTTATCTTTGTAATATAATTATTTAAAATACTCGTAGCGGGACTTTTCAAAGTCTCGACATAAATACTGGATAGAAAGTCCAGCTACATAAAAAATCTAATAAATATGAAACAGTTAATAATCATCTCGATCCTTTCCATTTTTGCAACGATTGGTTGTAGCCAAAAAAATGGAGGAACTCCCAAAGCAGATAAATCTAAAAACCCAAAAATCGAAAACTACATCAAAGGCAAGAACTACGAAAAATATTCTGTAGCTACTTTTGCTGGAGGATGTTTTTGGTGCACGGAAGCTTCCTTCGAAAGAATCAATGGAGTCGTTGATGTGATTAGTGGATACTCTGGAGGTAGAACAGAACACCCAACTTACCGAGAGGTTTGTAGCGAAACAACAGGACATGCTGAAGCAATTCAAATTTATTTTGATCCATCGGTGGTTACTTTTGATAAATTATTAGACGTGTTTTTTGTAGCGCATGATCCGACTCAATTGAATCGTCAAGGGAATGATATCGGAGAGTCATATCGATCAGCAATTTATTATCAAAATGAAAAGCAGAAAGAAATTCTTGATGCAAAAATAAGAGCATTAAACGAATCTACATTTAATGGTAAGATAGTTACGGAGGTAAAAGCATTCGATGAATTTTGGGTAGCCGAAGAGTATCACCAAAATTATTATGAGATCAACCCTAAGCAAAGTTATGTGTATAATGTCAGTCGTCCTAAAGTGGAAAAGGTAATGAAGACATTCAAAGATATCTTAAAAGCAAAGTACAAATAACATGTGGAGGTCTGCTTTAGCTGACCTGAAAAAAAAGAGCGTAGCGAATTTTTTCTCCAAGGATTTATATTTTTTAGGTCAGCTAAAGCAGACCACCATGTAAAACTCTAATTATGAATTTATCAAAAATAAAAATTGGCTCATTGATTTTGTTCAGCGGGATTTTCTTTTTGTTTGCTTTTAAATCCAATGATACCGTACAGGGTAAAACATTTACAAAAATTAAAAATCAACATGTGGAACTCGGAAAAGTCGCTTGGGAAAGAGATTTTGAAAAAGGACTAACTCAATCAAAAGTAGAAGACAAACCAGTTTTCCTACTTTTTCAAGAAGTACCTGGATGCTCGACATGTCGAAATTATGGGAACAATGTTTTGAGTCATCCGCAAATCGTGGAAGCTATCGAAACACTTTTCATTCCAGTTGCCATCTTCAATAATAAAGGAGGAAAAGATGCAGAGGTTTTAAAGATGTACAATGAACCTTCTTGGAATAATCCGGTGGTTAGAATTGTTGATGCGGAAAAGAAAAATATAGTTAATCGAGTGAGTGGAAATTACTCCGCTTTGGGAATCATTCATGCGATGGTATTCGCTTTGCAAAAAGAAGAAAAAGAAATTCCTACTTATTTGAATTTACTCAAACAAAGTTTGGAAGCAGAAGCAAGTGGAATAGAAACGGCGACATTTTCCATGTACTGCTTTTGGACAGGCGAGAAAAAATTAGGAAGTGTCGATGGAGTTTTGGAAACCCAACCAGGATTTATGAATGGACAAGAAGTGGTGGAAGTAAGATATAATCCAATTTTGATTTCTTATGAAAACTTAGTGGAAGAAGCTAAAGCAGCAAAATGTGCCAGTCATGTTTATACCGAAAATCAAACACAAACTTCAGTTGCTCAAAAGGTAGTAGGTAAAAATTCAGCCTCAAAAAAATCGAAATTTCGATTAGACAAAGAACCTAAATATTATTTATCAAAATCAGTTTATCGATTTATTCCAATGACACAATTTCAAGCGACCAAAGTCAATGTGAAAATAGGAAGTGGTCAATCACCAGATGAATATTTATCACCTAGTCAATTGGAGCTTTTGAGTTTTATCAAAAATAATCCAAAGAAGAAATGGAAGAGTGCGATCAATGTAGACTTAATAAAAGCGTGGGAGAAAATTGAAAAGGTAAGAGCTTAAAAATAAGTAGTTATAATGTTATGTAAGGTTTTTGTCCTTCCAGGAATTAATTTTTGGAAGGACTTTTTTTTATGAAGTTCTATCGGAGAACGTGAAATGTTCAACATCCATTGAGTAAAATTCAATAACTATAAATTTTTCAACAAAAAACTGAATATTTTAAAAATAAAAATTCTACATTAATAGTGCGGAGGGAAGGATTATCTGGAACTCCTCTGAATAGTAATTTAATCAAATAAACTTTTTTGCTTTGTTTAATCTTTTTGTAAATTTGTTAAACAAAACTAAATGCATTTTGTTTCTCTAATTATGAAAAAATCAACCGCACATATTATTGGTTCTGGATTCGCTGGCTTAGCCACAGCTGCTAGCTTAGCTCAAAAAGGAGTAGATGTAACTGTTTTTGAAAAAAATCAAACTATTGGTGGACGAGCTCGACAATTTCAAGAGCAAGGATTCACTTTTGATATGGGGCCGAGTTGGTATTGGATGCCAGATGTCTTTGAAAACTTTTTTAATCGTTTTGGGAAAACCGCTGCTGATTATTATGAGTTGAAAAAATTAGATCCTGGATTTACCATCTTTTTCGAAAATGATCAGCGCATGGATGTTCCGGCTGAATTGGCTGGTATTTATGAGATGTTTGAAAATTTAGAAAAAGGAAGTGCAGATAAACTCCGAAAATTTCTCAAAGAAGGAGAATACAAATATGAAGTAGGTGTTAAAGATTTAGTATACAGACCCAATCTTTCATTTACTGAAATCCTTGATCCAAGGTTAGCATTGGCTTCGCTAAAATTAGATGTCTTTAAGCCATTTGATAAATATGTAGCCAAATATTTCAAGCATCCATTTTTACGAAAGTTGATGGAATTTCCAATTTTGTTTTTGGGAGCAATGCCGCAAGATACACCTGCTTTGTATAGTTTGATGAACTATTCTGCCTTGACTGATGGAACATGGTATCCGATGGGTGGAATGCATGAAATCGTCAAAGCGATGGAATCTGTTGCACTCGAACAAGGTGTGAAATTTCAGACGGATGCAGAGGTTGAAAAAATTATTGTCGAAAAGAAAATGGCAAAAGGCATTCAAATCAAAGGAGAAGAATTTCGATCAGACGTGACCATTGCTTCTGCAGATTATCACCACGTTGATCAATTTTTATTAGAAAAAAAACATCAACAGTACACTCCAAAATATTGGGATGAAAGACATTTAGCTCCTTCTTCCTTAATTTTTTATTTAGGAGTGAATAAGACTATTCCAAAACTGAATCACCACAATTTATTTTTCGATACTGATTTTGAAGCTCACGCGAAAGCGATTTATAAAAATCCATCTTATCCAGATGATCCGCTTTTTTATGTGTGTTGCCCTTCAAAAACAGATGATTCAGTTGCGCCAGTTGGAAGTGAAAATATTTTTATCCTCATTCCAATTGCGGTAGATTTAGAAGACAATCAAGATTTACGTCAAGTTTATTTTGATAAAGTGATGACTCGATTAGAAAAAACAACAGGGACAAAAATTCGAGAACATATTGTTTACGAAAAAAGTTATTCTGTAAAAGATTTCAAAAAAGACTATCATTCCTTCAAAGGAAATGCTTATGGTTTGGCCAACACATTATTTCAAACTGCGATCTTTAAACCTAAAATGAAAAGTAAGAAAGTGGATAATTTGTATTATGCAGGTCAGTTGACAACGCCAGGGCCAGGAGTTCCACCTTCATTAATTTCAGGAATGGTTGCAGCGGATCTGGTAGGGAAGAAGGTTTTTAACTTAGAAAAGAATTATGTGAAGAACGCACAAGATGATTTAGATAAAATTCCGATTTAGGTAGATTCAAGGTAAAAAAAAATCCAAAGACTTAAATTTTTCGTACGTTTCAACAAACAAATAATTAACTGATTATGAAAGAGCTTTATGACACGCTATCCCGTACAGTTAGCAAATCGACGACTCGACTGTACAGCACTAGTTTCTCTATGGGGATCATGATGCTGAGCAAAAAAATTCATTCACCAATTTATTCAATCTATGGTTTTGTAAGATTAGCTGACGAAATCGTTGATAGCTTTCACGACTTTGATAAAGCAAAAATGTTGACCGAATTTCGGCAACAGACTTATCAAGCGATTGAGGAAAAAATTAGTTTAAACCCAATCCTCAATAGTTTTCAAGAAGTAGTCAATCAATATAATATTGAACAAGAATTGATTGATACATTTCTTGATTCGATGGAAATGGATTTACATCAAAATTTCCATGACATAGCTTCTTATGAAAAATATATTTTAGGGTCAGCTGAAGTGGTTGGGTTGATGTGTCTCCGAGTTTTTACAGATGGAAATGAAGAACAATATCAACATCTAAAACCATCGGCAATGCGATTAGGAGCAGCGTTCCAAAAAGTAAATTTCCTTCGAGATATTCAAGCTGATTTTGATGGTATGGGACGTACCTATTTCCCAGGAGTAGATTTTGAAAAATTTAACCAAAATCAGAAATTAGAAATAGAAAAAGACATTCGAGCAGATTTTGATGCAGCTCTAGTAGGAATAAAACAATTGCCAAAAAGTTCTCGACTAGGAGTTTACGCAGCATACAGGTATTACATAGCGTTATTTCAAAAAATTACTATGCTGACTCCGCAACGAATCATGCACGAAAGAATTCGGATTTCTAATCCTCGAAAACTTTGGTTGACTTGCAGATGTTACTTAAAATTGCAATTGAATTTATTATAGCGTAGAGGTCTGCTTCAGCTGAACTAAAAAAACGGAGCGCAGCGATTCTTTTGATAAAAAAATAAAAAAATGATATTCATTGGTTTTTTAATATTAATAACAACATTCCTAGTCATGGAAGGCATCACTTGGTGCACTCACAAATACGTGATGCACGGATTCCTCTGGTATCTCCATGCCGATCACCACGAACCAAAGTACCCACACGTCTTCGAAAAAAATGATTTGTTCTTTGTGATTTTTGCCATACCTAGTATCGCATTAATTTATTATGGTTTCGAAACACCAGGGTTTGATGTAAGATTGTGGATCGGATTTGGAATTATGGCGTATGGAGCAGCCTACTTTTTTGTTCATGATATATTTATCCACCAACGATTTAAGATTTTTAGAAATACAAATAGCGCATATTTTAAAGGCTTACGAAAAGGCCATAAAGTACATCATAAACACCTTGGTAAGGAAGAAGGAGAGTGCTTTGGAATGTTGTGGGTTCCGATGAAGTATTTTAAAGAAGCTGCAAAAAGTAAAGCAAAAAATAAAAGGGTTAGTGTTTAGCAAGTATTAATTTTCGATTTTAAAAAAGGATTATTCAATTGATTGAATAATCCTTTTTTTATTTTGTAAATCCCCATGACCAAGGAAGGTTGGCTTTATATTTTGGACTCTAGCGTCTCTTCTCCTTTGTGTAACAATACAATTACATTTTTCATAAAATCGCTTTTTTTGAAAATTAGAATCAAAATTTAATAATTTTAGGAAATTAAACAAAACGAATCATCCATGAAAAATAAAAATGGTTTTCTTTGGGCGGCAGCCTTTCTCTTCCTTCTTTTTTTGACACAAGATTACCTTTTTACCACTTGGGAAAAAGGAACATCATTCTTAGGGTTTCCAACTTGGTTAAGTTGGTTTATGTTGATTCATTTTTTATTTATCGTCGTGTTTTATTTTTTCTCTAAAAAATATTGGAAATGAAATTAATCATTTTGATTTTTTAAAAATCATATTTTACGACTAAATAACAAGTGCATTTTTATCAAAAAATAGAAATCCAAATCAAAATAAATGATCTACGTAATTCTTATCGGCTACATCGCCATCGTTTTTTTAGGAAGCCTTCGAGGAGTGAAAAAGGATGCCGCTACACCTGAAGGGTATTTTTTAGCTAATCGAAATTTAGGAACACTAGCGTTATTCTTTACGATTCTTGCGACTAATTTTAGTGCGTTTTATTTTTTAGGATTTGCAGGGGCAGGCTATAGAATTGGATATTCTCATTATGTGGTGATGGCATTTGGGACTGGTTTTGCATGCTTGTCATTTTTCCTTTTAGGTACTAAAATTTGGCGTCTAGGAAAAGAAAAAGGATACATCACACCTGCTGAATTAATTCGAGATCAAACTGGGAGTCCTACCTTGGGATATTTGTATTCGACGATCATGTTGCTTTTTACTTTCCCCTATTTGGCTTTGCAAATTATTGGTTCTGGGTACATTTTAGAAGCAATCACTAAAGGGCAAATTCCCTATTTTTGGGGAGCTACTTTTTTGACATTTTTTACGATTGCCTATGTTTGGGTTGGCGGAATGAAAAGTGTGGCGAAGACAGATTTAAAACAAGGATTGCTCGCCATAGTTTTGATGTTTGCTGCGGTGGTGGTGGTGAGTAATAGTTTGGGAGGATTGACTTTGGCGAATGAAAAAGTTTTTGAAATGCAACCTGAACTATTTTCAAGAGAAGGAATGGGCAATGCTTATCCTGCTCAAAAATGGTTTAGCATGTTGATTTTTTGGATGTTTTGTATACCGATGTTTCCTCAGATTTTTATGCGATTTTATATTGCGAAAGACTTACCGACCTTAAAAAAATCTGCTTTGCTATATGGTTTGATTCCACTTTTTATTTCTATCCTTCCTGTAATAATTGGGGTTTTAGGACATTTGACATTTCCTGATTTGATGAGTTTAGAACCTGGCTTGATGAAAAAAGAAACCGATCAGATATTACCAAAAATGTTAGTTGAGCATAGTTCAGATTGGTTTGCAGCATTGGTGATGACAGGTGCATTGGCAGCTTTTATGTCTACTTTGGATTCGCAATTATTGGCATTGAGTACGATGGTGACAAGAGATTTTGTTTTACCTCTTCGAAAAAAAATAGACTTGAAACAACAAGTTTTTATAGGAAGAATTTGGGTGGTAATTTTGGCTTTTATTGGATTAGCAATTGCAGCGCAACCTTTCGCTACTATTTTTGATATGGGAAAATTGGCGTTTAGTGGATTAGCGATTTTGTTTCCTGTGACTTTGGCTGTATTGCGTTGGGGTGGAGTAAATACTAAATTTGCTATAGTTTCAATTCTTGTAGGAGTATTGTTATTGTTTGGTTTTTATTATGAAAAAATATCGAGTGAGTGGTTGTTTGGATTTGAAAGTTCAATCATTGTATTAGTAATTTGTTTTGTGATTATATTATTAGGGAAGATTTTGCCAAATAAATAGTGTCTAATTAAAAGTTCCGTTCGTCTAAAAAATGAACATGTTTATTCATAATTGCTTAATTTTGAGTCACTTATGAATTAAAAAGCATGAGGAAAGTCATTAAAAAAATTGAATCTAAAGTCATCAATATTACTACTGAGTTCCATCATTATTGAACGTAAGATTCACAAAATGACTTGTGTCTTAAAAACAGCAACTACACTATGGTAATCGATTTAATGTTTTTTATTTTTGCTGCCACCGGCTTTTGGTTGGGGTATTCGAGAGGAATAATATCTACAGTTTTTACAGTTTTTTCCTACTTCTTTGGTGTAATTGTCGCTATCACATTCGCTGATGGAATGACCAAATTTCTACAAACTACATTTAATGATGATTCAGCATTGTACTACATTGCGGGGTTATTGTTGTCCTTTGTTCTCGCAATGTTTTTGATTCGAATGATCGCTCGTGGATTAGAAAATATGTTGGAAGCGGGAAATATCAATTTCATTAATCAACTGTTTGGAGGAATATTGTTGAGTAGTGTTTTGGCTGTGTTTTTTAGTTTTTTAGTTCGGTTTGGAAATGAGGCAAGAATGATTGATCCTAAAACTAAAATAGAATCGATTACCTATAAACAACTAGAAGTCTTACCAGATCATGCGATGGTCGTTTTGGGAAAAATAACTCCACTTTTCCGAAAACTATGGAATAATACGATGGATATGATGGATAAAGTGAAAACTCAAAGTATCGAAAAAGAAGAAAGTAACCCTAACGTTTATGATATTCCAGAGAATGCAAACGAGACGGAAAATTAAACTTTTTTGCTCGTTTTTTATTTTATTAAGAAAGAAAACAGGATGTCTGATTTTTGGAAAAAAATAAAAAACGTATTCTCAACTGCGGAGCAAAGTTCTTCAATTAATCCGACGATTCATGAAGTCATTGAACGCTCGGGAGAAGAACTCAAAAATTACGAGCAATGGAAAAATTCATTAGCTGCTCGTCGCCTTTTGGATTGGCTCAAGAATGAATATTTTACCTATCTCACTTCTCCTAAAAATATTGATCGCTCGATTGATTTTTTGAATACGACTTCAAAAAAAGGATTTGTCATTCATTTTTCAAATATGCAATATCGATTGGAAGAGATTACTTTTTTGTTTGATTACTTAAAGGAAAAAGTGAAGGAATTGCCTTACCGAATTTATGTATCAGACACCCGAACTTATCCTAAAAATGATTTTGTGGAAACCATTCATCGCCATTATCTAAAACCTTCGTTGAAGTTAAAAGTGGCTGGTCAAAAAGCTGGTCAGGCTTTCGGAAATATCACTATTGAGATGCTTTTGAAAAATGATAAAATTGTGGATCTGAAATTTTCGGCGACGACGTATCGAGATCATCAATTTGAGGAAGCGGGGGATTTTAATGATTTAATGGAGGAGTTATTTTGAATATCCA
>CAJQQY010000112.1 GCA_905480595.1 uncultured Saprospiraceae bacterium
GAGAGTTTTCGATGGCTAAAAAGTATTTAGAGTATGCTGCGAAACGAGTGAAAAAGATGGATGCTTCAGATTATTACCAATTGGGATTTGTTCAGTACCAAGCTAAAGAGTATACAAAAGCTGAAAAGAATTTCAAAAGACTCAATCGAGAGAAAAATAAAATGGGTCAACTCGCTATGTATTATTTAGCGGATTGTAATCTAAAATCTGGAGACAAACGACAGGCTCGAAATGCCTTTGCAAATGCAAGTCGATTGAATTATGATAAAAAAATCCAAGAAGAATCTTTGTGGAATTACGCTAAGCTTTCTTACGAAATGAGGTTCGATAGAGATGCTGTTGATGCTTTGCAAAAAGTAAATCCAAGAAGTCCAAATTATGCGGAAGCGCAAGGATTGATGGGAGATATTTTCTTAAATACTCGTGACTATGTAAAAGCAATGCAGATCATCGAACGAATGCCTACCAAAACAACTAAGATCAAACAAACTTATCAAAAAGTCGCTTATTATCGAGGTGTTCAGTTGGCAGGTGATGGTGATTTGGATGGAGCTAAACAATTGTTTTACAAAAGTTTAGATAGTGATTTTGATGCAAGAACTTCTGCTTTGGCTTATTATGGTTTGGGTGAAATTGCACATCAACAAAAGAAATATCGAGAGAGTAATCAGCATTTGACAAAATTTTTAAATGCTGCCAAATCAATCAATAATTTGCCTGACGGGGCTTCTACTTATACCGCGAATTATACTGTTGGTTATAATTACTTAAAACAAAAAAATTATAAGTCGGCCTTGGGATATTTTCAAGATGCAGTTGCGGGAATCAAACGTAACGCACCATATATTCAAGATAATTATGTTAAAAACCAGGTTTTGGCCGACGCTACATTACGTGCAGGTGATGCTTTATTTAAAGAAAATAATTACAATAGCGCCATCAAATATTACGATGAAGCCATCAATAAAAAGTATTCAGGTTACGTGTACGCTTTATATCAAAAAGCTATCATCGAAGGTCTTCGAGGAAATCCAACTGAGCAGATTTTAGCATTGGAAAGATTGACGGAACAATATCCAAATTCTGAATTTACAGATGATGCTTTATTGTCTTTAGGAAATGCTTACCAAGACATCGGACGAACGAATCAAGCGACTGCGGCATTCAACAAATTGGTTAGAAACTTTAAAGGGAAATCAAATTTAGTGAATCAAGGTTTACTAAAATTAGGTTTGATTGCCTATAACTCGGGTGACTTGCAAGGTGCGATTAAAAACTATAAAGACGTATTTAAAAACAATCCTGATCCAAAAGAAGCAGAAGGAGCTCTAGCAGCACTAGAAGAAATCTATGTAGATGATTTAGGGCAACCTGATAACTATCTTAGTTTCCGTGAAAGTTTGGGTGGGTATGACGTGACAACTGCTGCTCGTGACTCGATTAACTTCAAAGCTGCTGAGTCTCAATTTGACTTAGGTAACTATGACAAAGCGATCACTAAGTACAATGATTACATCGCAAAATTCCCCAACGGAAGACATATCATTCCAGCTTATTTCCATAGAGGTGAGTCAAATACTGCTTTGAAAAAATACTCTGCAGCACTTCAAGATTATGATTATGTGATCAACAAAGGGCAAAGTAGATATTACGAAAAAGGATTACGAAAAGCATCAATCATCAGTTATAATCATGAGAAAGATTTTGAAAAAGCATATGGTTATTATAGCAAATGGGCAGATGTAGCAAGTACCGAGGAAGCCAAATTTGAAGCTCAACTGGGAACGCTCCGAAGTGCTTATAGAACTGGTCGAACTGATGCCGTTTATACTATGGCCAATAAAGTTTCGAGTAATCCAAGAGCATCTCAAGATCAAATTGCAGCGGCGAATTTTTACTTAGGTAAAATGGCTTTTGACAAAAAAGATTATACCCGAGCAATGGCTTCATTTAAGAAAGTAGTTGATAATTCAAATAACGAAAATACTGCAGAAGCTAGATTTTCTATTGCATATATTTACTATGTAAGAAGGGATTTGAACGATGCAGAAACTGCTGCTATGAATGCCATTCGAGAAAATTCAAGTTATCAAATTTGGGTGGCTAAAAGTGGATTATTGCTAGCTGACATTTATGTGGAGCAAAGTAACTACTTCGATGCAAGAGCATTGTTAGAAGGAATGATTTCTAGCTACGAAGGAGAAGCAGAAGTACAAGCTCAAGTAAATGAAGCTAAACAAAAATTAGCTGCATTGAATGCGAAAGAAAATAGAACTAATGGTTTGACAAATCCAAATAGCGACATCTTAGAATTAGATGAAACTGGAGGATTTTAAACATTGGACGTTCGCTTCGTTTATCGTTTCACGTTAGACGATAAACGAAGCGAACGTAAAACGTCCAACGAAAAACGTTTTTAACAAATCTAAAACCTAAAAAGAAATGAATTTTATTAAAAATATATTTGCCATTATTATTGTTGCATCAAGTTACCAAATGGCAATTGCACAACCAGGAGGCGGTGGATTAGAAGCAGGTGAAGTAGAAGTAATCAAAGAGTTTGATGCTCGATTATTAGATACCGAAAAATTAAAAGTATTGCCAGGACTTCCTCCTTTAGACACAGCTTCTCGAAAATTGAATTACACTATTCCATTAAAGACTGTGCCTATTGATTATCCAGATCCATCTTTGCGTCCAATTGCAATTCGTAAAGATAAAATCGACAAAGGATTCCGAGGGTTTTTGAAAGCTGGATATGGTTACCCCTCTTCCCCATATGGAGAATTTGGATATAACTTCGGAGGTGAAAAGAAAAACTATAATCTTGGAGTTCACTTGCTTCATAACTCTGCAAGTTTCAATAACGATTTTGAAAATCAAAGATATTCTTTGACTGATGCTTTATTAAAAGGTGCTTATTATTTGGAAGAAGGAGGAATGGCAGTAGGTGGGAAAATTGGATATACCGTAGATCAAGTTCATTACTTTGGTTATGATCAAACAGGTGGAATAGCTGCAGATACATTTTTGGAAAGAGACCAAATCAAACAACAATTCAATACTTTAGGAGTAGGAGTTAATTTGTTTAATGGCGAAAGAAATGATTTGGATATCAGCTACAATGCTGGAGTGGACTTTTACACCATGAAAGATAATTTCGCTTCAGATGAGTTAGGGTTCAATTTAAATTTGAGTGGGACAAAATGGTTCAATGAAAAAAATCCATTTACATTAACTGTTCGAACAGATTTTACGACTTATAATGATACCATAAAACAGCAACTAAACAACTTCTATCTACAACCAAACTTCACTTTTCACGGAGATAAGTTCAGAGTAAAATTAGGAGCCAACTTAGTTTCCTTCGATGATAATTTTGACCTTCTGCCAGATCTAGAAGCATCTTATGCCGTTTTAGGCGCTAGATTAGCGGTGTTTGGAGGATGGAAAGGAGATTATGTTAAAAATAACATGAATACTCTTTCAGATTATAATCCATATATTTCTACTTATGGAAAATTAGATCTACGAAATACTGTGTACAATCAATTCTATGGTGGAGTTCGAGGAAACCTTGGTATCATTGAATATAACGGTCAAGTAGGATATAAAAAAGCAAATGATTTAGCGTTATTCCAATCGGATACTACTGATTTAAGAAGACGATTTATTACAGTTTATGATACTGTTGATATTATTAATATTGAAGGAGTTATTACTGCTCGTCCATTCAAAAACTTTGAATTGACCGCCGCCGTTACACAGAATATTTACACGCTAAAAAATCAAGAAAAGGCTTGGCACCTACCTAATTTCGATTTAAATGTATCTGCTACCTATCTAACCATGGAAGACAAATTAAGATTAAAAGCTGAATTATATGTCGAAAATGGCGTTCCATATCTTGATGAAGATGGAGAAGCTGGTAATTTGAATGGCTTATTTGATTTAAGTTTTGGAGCAGATTACCAAGTAGCCAAAAACTTTGGAATTTTTCTAAACCTTAATAATGTAGCTGCAAATAAGCGTGAAAGATGGGTAAATTACCCTACCTATGGAATCAATGTCTTAGGAGGAATAACTGCTAGATTCTAAGAAAACTACCAGTTTTTAGCAAAAAAAAGCGCCAAATTTAGAAATCATTAAATTTGGCGTTTTTTTTGCTAAGTCGTTTTTTCTTAAAAATCCCCATTTTCCCGACTATTTTCTTGCAAAGTCCCTACAATTATTCTAATTTTAGGGATTCAAACTAATCTTTCCTTAAAAGCATCTATCTGGCTTAATAGCATTTAATCTGGAATCTCAGATTTTATTATTATTTACATTATCTTAAAAGAAGTTATTGTTTACACGTTGCTCGTGTTTCACTTATTAATTTTTTAGCTAAAAAACAGCACTATGAAACAAGTAAATGTTTTATTACTTTTCTTATTTGCCGCTTTCAATTCATTTGGTAACAGTATTTATATTGACTACAATGCTAGTAAGGATTGTATGGATAGTTATGAGTATGCCAAGGATGGTAACGAAGAAACACCCTACCTATTTTTTCACCTTAAAGTAAGTGATAATGAAAAAATCATTTTAGAAGCAGGTGAAGATTATACTCCTCGTCAATATAAACCTGCAGGTACAGAAAATTGTGCTGAATTGGAAAGAGACGAACAATTTGTTGACGATGTAAACAAAGGAACACTTGAGGTATTCTTGGTTCAAGAACATACTTATGGGTTTAGAGTATACAAAGTCAAAAAAGCAGAATATTATTATAATACTAATATCGCTTTTGGAACTCGATCTAATAATTATTCTTTTTCTTATTACTACAACCAAGCTTCTACTGGTAACCTTGCTACTAAAGGATCAAAAGCGGATGTATTTTTTAGCGAAAAAGATGATAACGATTGTTTAACTCGATACAAATTCCGTATCAAAACTGATCCTTCAAGAAGTAGTATGGCGGATTTAACTATCCTTCCTGAGATTGGAATTTTGTATAAAAAATCTGATCCAATGCCACCTTTGGCTGTTGGTGAAAAATTGGAATTAAGAAAAATCAATAATTATAATATCGTTGATTACTTAGGTTTAATTTGTAAGTTTTATGGTGGACAACCTAAAGATAATACCTCTACAACTGGGACTACAACTAATAATAATCCTGGAGATTTGACTTCGAACAATTCAGATGTTCCGATGAATCCTAGTATTAATACTACTCCAATTACTGAAAAACCAAATTTAACTGGAGGTAATACAGGTACTGGATTACTTTCTGGAGGAAATACATCAACTGGAGATTACACTTCTACTGTATACCCTGGAGCTGGAAGAGTTTATTTAGATTTAGATAAAGGATATTATGTAGATTCACATACTGGTGAAAGAGCTGAAGGAGAATTCGGTGGAAATTCTTACCGAAATGGATATATGGTAAATAATAGTACTGGAACTGTCGATACTCCCCCATCAACTGGAAAAGGAGACTCTGATAGTCCTTCGACTCCAGCAAATGATGATACTGGATGTTTGGAAGTTTCAACAAATGATACTCATATCGTTCAGAAAAAAGAAACACTTTATACTATTTCTAGAACTTATGGATTGGATATTAATGATGTTAAAAAATGGAATAAAATCGGTGCTAACAATCGAATTTACCCATGTATGAGATTAGCAATTGTTCCTCCTGTAGAACAACCTTCTAAAGGTGCTGGAGCAGATGACTGCTTGGAACAACCAACCTATAACACTCACGTGGTGCAAAAAAGAGAAACACTTTACAGCATTGCAGCGACTTATGGAGTTACGGTTAATCAAATCAAAGCATGGAATGGATTACGAAGAGATGCAATTTACCCTTGTACTCGATTGATGATTCAGCCACCATCTGATTATCAGATCATTCGTCAAGCGCCAACTCAGCCTACTGGAACAACTTATTACATTCGACCACAAGCTGCACCTTCAACAATTACTCCTTCTACTGTGCCTCCATCATATGCATATCTTGGAGCTAAAGGTGCTAAATACCATACAGTTGCAAAACGCGAAACTTTATTTAGAATCGCTGCTGTACATGGTATGAAAGTAGATGAATTAAAAAAAATCAATGGTTTGACTTCAGATATGATTAAGCCTGGTCAGGTTTTATTAATTTCAGAAGCTGTATCTGGAACTCAAGTTATTCAAGTTCCTGTTCAACAACAAACTCCTCAAGAGTATGTTTATATCAATCCGGCTTTGGCTGGAAATAGAAATGCTCAAGGT
>CAJQQY010000113.1 GCA_905480595.1 uncultured Saprospiraceae bacterium
ACCTTTTTATTTAAGATGATTATCGAGGCTGCAGACTTAAGAGATTTTTTAAAATATTTTTCTACATCTACAAAAGTGATGTCTCCAGTTTCTACTTTGTGGATTTCATTGATACCTGTGGCGATGAGGGAAGTATCTCCAATGATTTCGCAATTATATTTTCCAGCGATTGCTTCGAGGGGAATAGGTGTTTTAAATTTCATATTTTTCTTTTTTATGAACTATGGTCGCTTTGCTTGACGAAGCACGGATTTCGATTATTTTGATCTCGTGATTCGTCAAGCAAAGGGACTGTGGTACGTTCAATAAATTAATGCGCTTCCAGCCAATCTTCACCAGTATCCATTCCAACTAGAATTGGAACTTGCAAATTAGGCATCGCATTTTTCATTTCATTTTCGATGATTGGTTTTACTATTTCCAATTCAGGTTTATACACATCAAAAACCAATTCATCATGCACTTGCAAGATCATTTTTGTTTTGAAATTTCCATCTTTCAATGCCTTGTGAATTTTAATCATGGCAACTTTAATCATGTCTGCAGCTGAACCTTGAATTGGAGTGTTGATCGCAATTCGTTCGGCATTACTTCGAATCAAACCATTTCTAGAATTGATGTCTCGCAATTTTCGTTTTCTTCCTAACAATGTTTTTACATAACCATGTTCTCTAGCAAACTCCACCGTTTGATCCATGTAATTTTTCAATCCATTGTATTGTGCAAAATAGTTAGCGATCAATTCAGTAGCTTCTTTTCGCTTGATATCTAATTGCTGAGATAGGTTGGTGGCACCAGCTCCATAGATAATGGAAAAGTTGACTGTTTTTGCATTTCGTCTTTCGTCAGGAGTAACTTCTTCGAGGGTTTTTCCATAAACCTTAGCAGCAGTTGCCTGGTGAATATCATGTCCTGCTTGGAAAGCTTCAAGCATAGCTTCGTCTTTACTAATTTCAGCAATGAGGCGTAATTCGATTTGTGAATAATCCGCCGCTAATAAAATATGGTCTTTGTCGCGTGGGACAAATGCCTTTCTGACTTTTCGACCTTGCTCAGTTCTGATCGGAATGTTTTGCAAGTTTGGATTGTTCGAACTTAATCTTCCAGTCGCCGCTAAGGCTTGATTGAAAGAAGAATGTATACGGCCAGTCTTTGGATTAACCATGGTCGGAAGTGCATCTACATAAGTTGATTTTAGCTTAGCTAAACCTCTGTATGTTTGAATTTTTGCAACAAAAGGATATTCCTTGGCTAGTTCAGTCAACTTAGATTCATCAGTTGAGTACTGACCTGTTTTAGTTTTTCTCCAACGATACGGAATTTCCATTTTGTCAAACAGAACTTGTCCTACTTGCTTTGGAGAAGCAATATTAAACTCAACTCCAGCTTCGTCATGAATTTCTTTTTTCAAACTTTCGACTTCCGCTTCGAGTTCTTTTGAATAGTCATTTAAAAATTCTGAGTTCAATTTTATTCCTTCAAATTCTAAATCAACTAAAACATTGATGAGTGGTTCTTCCAATTCATCATATAGTTTTTCCAATTTCTCCTCTTTCAAAAGCGGTTCCAATTCGCTTTGTAATTGTAATGTTACATCAGCATCTTCAGCAGCGTACTCACCAGCTTTTTCAACTGAAACATCACGCATGGTCAATTGTTTTTTTCCTTTTTTTCCAATCAATGTTTCGATGGAAACACATTCGTATCCCAAATAAGATTGAGAGAGGTAGTTCATATTATGTCGCAATTCAGGTTCCAATAAATAATGTGCGACCATCGTATCAAAGTATTTTCCTCTGACTTCTACGTCATACCATTTTAGCATTAACGCATCGTATTTGATGTTCTGCCCAACTTTAGAAATGTTTTCATTTTCAAAAAGTGGTTTGAATTCATCGACAATACTTTGTGCTTCAGTTTTATCTGCGGGAACAGGAACATAATAGCCTTCATGTTTTTTTATGGAAAAAGAGATCCCGACAAGTTCTGCTTCATTGGCATCAATTCCAGTTGTTTCGGTATCGAAGCAAATTGATTTTTCTTTGGATAAAAGTTCAATCAGTTCTGCTCTTTTTTCCTTGGAGTCAACTAACTCATATTTATGATCAACATTTGTGATGTTTTTTTCTGCGATAGAAAATTTAGGAACGAAAGCATTGTTATCTGTATAAGTATGTTTTTTAAGTTCTGCATCTCCAAAAAGGCTTCCTTGTGTTCCACCACCTCCACTCTTAGTTTTTCCAACTGTGGTAGGCATATTGGCATCTTCGATTCCTAGAATTTGTTTTCCTAAGGTTTTAAATTCTAGTTCTCTAAAAAGTTCCGTGAGTGCTTCTCGATTGAATGGTTCAACAATATATTTTGTTGCATCAAATTGAACAGGAACATTTACATCAATAGTAGCGAGTACTTTTGACAATCGCCCTTGCTCTTCAAATTCAATCACTTTTTCTTTTTGCTTACCTTTGAGCTTATCTGTGTTTTCAAAAAGCCCTTCCATGGAGCCATACAACTTGAGTAATTTCACGGCAGTCTTTGCACCAATTCCAGGTATCCCAGGAATGTTGTCTACGGAATCACCTTGCAATCCTAAAATGTCAATAACTTGATCAACTCGTTCGATATCCCATTTTTCTAAAACTTCTGTTTTTCCTAAAATTTCAACATCTCCACCTGATCGAGCAGGTTTATACATAAAAACTTCATCTGAAACTAGTTGCGCATAATCTTTATCAGGAGTCACCATGTAAACTTTGAATCCTTCTTTTTCAGCTTGCTTCGCTAAGGTTCCAATGACATCATCTGCTTCGTAACCTTCCATTGTTACAACTGGAATATTAAATGCTTTGATAATTTTTTTGATGTAAGGAATGGCAATCGAGATCGGTTCAGGTTGAGCTTCTCGATTTGCTTTGTATTCTTTGAACATTTCATGTCGAAAAGTAGGTCCTTTCAAGTCAAATGAAACAGCAATGTGAGAAGGTTTTTGCTTCGCTAAAATATTCCATAAATACCGAGTAAAACCAGTTACTGCTGAAACGTCCATTCCTTTAGAATTTACCAATGGACGAGAGATAAATGAATAATGAGCCCGATAAACTAAGGCGTGACCATCAAGGAGGAACAATTTTTTTTCAGACATAAGATTAAGTATTGGAAATGAGTAGAAAATTATTTTATTTCTACCTGCCGTTCTATTTTTTGAAAATAACTTAGAGCAAAACTAATCAAAATGAGAGGGAAAAAGAAAAGAAGGCGGGACGTACGGTTGGTTTTTGCATAAAAAAACTCACTCCAAAGAATGGAGTGAGCTTATAGTGAATTGTGTTTGGGTTAGATGCAAAATAAATTGCTACCCGTTAGGGGTGTTGTTTATTTTGAAATAGTATATGTCAATCCTAGCAACCAGTATGTTTGCAATGGATTATCAGCATTAAGTTGATCTTCGAAAGCATCGATTGTTATTAATTCTGGATCAGCTCCACTTGCAGCAATGAAGGTGTTGTAACTTTCTTGTTTGTTTTTTCTTAAACCAAATTCAAATCCAACTCCGATTCCTTTCCAAGCAGTAAAGTTAATCCCATTGATCCAAGTCCAATTGGAGAAGTTATTAGTGTCAGAATAGCTTACAAAAGCTGAAAGATTGGATCTCCATGCTACCCCCATAGGAAGAGCTTGGTTATAATCTGCTACAATCTTGCAACCGAGTGAAGATTCGTAATTTACATCACTATCAGCCATTACAATGTTATAATTTAAAGGATGGAACACAACTACCATATTAGAGATAGGCGTCCACGTTGCTCCAACTCCAAGATCTAAATATCCAGGATTATTAAAGTTTTCCAATAAAGTTGAACGATATTCTCCAAGAGCAGAAACGGCCCAATTATCATTTAACTTATAACCAAATAAAGAAGTAAGGTTAATCGCATCAGCAGTTGTTTCTAGGTCTACAGTATCTGCGGCAGCTTTGTTTAGTGCTAACTTTGTTTTAGCAATATTAAGATTTAAACCATTTCTCCAGAAATATTTCTCTTGGTTAAGGTTAGCAAAAGCACCGCCTGAAAAACCAAAACTTTGCATTCTAGCATCTGGATTACCTGCTCCCAACCATTTGTCAAATTGAGAAAAGTTTGCTCCAATTGTTCCAGAAGCTCCGATTTTCCAATCAGGGTAAACGATCAATTTATTCTTAATATTAGCAATCTCACCTTGAAGGGCTTTTACTTCAGCTGTTTTTGCAGCAACGGCAGCTTTCTTTTCATCAAGCATTTTTTGCATTTCCTCAGTTGTTTGTGCACTCATCAAATTAGCCATCAAAAAAACTAATGCAAAAAGAGTAAAAATTCTTTTAATCATGTTAAAATGTTATTTGTTTTTATAAAATATATAATAAAGTTTTCTGAAATCTAAAGTAGTCTTAGTCATTAAAGACTTCAATTTGCTCGGAAGCAAACTTGTATAATGGTATAATAATTTTACTTGTGTCTGTTTTTAAAGTTACCGCTGTTTGATCGATATCTAGGATAACGCCTTTTGTTCCATCGATAGCAATTGTGTCACCAATTTTGAATTTGTTATCATTTTGTCGAGATGCTAAAAAGTTAGCCATCGTTCCTTTAGATGCGAGACCATAGCCCAAAGAAAATGCTAAAACAATTCCTCCTAATATAATCGTAATCACAGAAATCATAAAATTCGTTTCGATTCCTAATTGACTTAATGCACTTACTAGCACTACGATTAAAATCAAAAAGAAAACAACATTTCCAATCAATTTAGCAGATGGAATATTGAAGGATTCACAAGCAGATTGAACAACCCCTTTTACAGCGTCAGCAACCAAAAGTCCAATTCCTAATAAAATTATTGCGACTAAAACATTGGGCATGTATGCCACCAGGTCACTCATCAATTTAGAAACTGCTTCTACTTGCAACACATCAGTTGCCAAGACAGTAACTAAGAGTAAAAAGATATAATAAAAGATCTTCGAAAAAATAGTGCTTGGAACTAATTCAATATTGTTGTCCTGAACAATATCAATGGCATTTAATTTATCTCCAAGTTTATCTACACCAATAGCTTTTAATGCTCGCTTGATAATATTAGCAACAATTTTGGCAATAAAATATCCAATAATAAAGATCAGAAGTGCGGATCCTACTCGAGGAATCACAGATAAAAAATCTGATATCACTTTATCGAAGTTGCTAGCACCTTCCAGTAGGTTATTTTGAAATAGAAGTATTCTCATTTATTGGGAGTTATATATAGGTATAAAAAAATGTAGATTGTTTTATTCGACTTGGGGTTGTTTTGTTAGTGACGCATTGGAGGAACATCTTCAAAAGGATCATTCCCTTGATCTGGCGGAGCTTTTGGCCCAGCAGAATCACCGCCTGAAAAAGAGATGAACATATCCATCGCTCTTCCTAAAAAGTGATCAACTACGTTTCCTACATGTCTTAGAAAATAATAATTAGAGGAGACTTTCTTTTCTTCGAAAAAGCCAGGAAAACGATCTTCATTTTCTTCACTTAGTTTATTAAAATTATTCATGACATAAAGCTTTTCTCTCATTTGTTGGGAAAAATATCCCGATACACTTTTTGTGCTTTGTGCTTGGCTCGTTTGATTTTCATCTTTATGGCACTTTCCGTTTTGTTTAGTATTTCTGCGATCTCTCTAATAGAGAGTTCATCTTGGTATTTCATTAATAGTACAGCTCGGTCACCTGATGGAATTTCTTCCAATACTTTTTTAAGTCGAGAAACTTCCATTTCCAACAAAGTAGCATCTTCTACTTCTTCAATGATATCTGGAGCATCATCAACTTCTTCAGAAAAAAGCTTCTTCTCTTTTTTCCTTTTTCGAATAGTATCGATGCAAAAATTATATGTGATTGAATAAACCCATGTTGAAAATTTAGATCGTCCGCTAAATTTTGCCAGGTTAAGAAAGATTTTTGTGAAAATCTCTTGGGTTGCGTCTTTGGCTCGTGCATCGTTTTTCAACATAAAAATACACTTACTATATACCTTACTCGAGTATCTCTGGTAAAGTATACTAAAATAGTCAGGTCGTTGTGTTTTAAGAAACAACTCGACTAATTCAAAGTCTTCCAATTTTGTTTTCCCTTGTGTTGCCAATGGGTGTTGAAATATTGTTGTGGGGCGAAAAACTATTAAAAAACAGTTTTTCTAAATAAATTTTTAAACAGTCTTTTCTGTCAATGCTGTTAAGACGACGTTAAAATTGAAAAGACACATTTTTATCATCGCAAATGTAATGAATCCTCAGAAATTAACCCTTCATTTTCATTTTTTTACATATGATGAAAATGTGAAATACCTTATTTATAAAGGTTTTCGCAAATTTATCTTGTTTTTTAAATATTTTTAGCCTTCAATTTTTTTTTCAAAGAATCGTAAATTTTTTAAAAACATTATTTTTATGAGAAAAATATATTTCTTAATTCCTCTCTGTTTATTTATTTTTCAAATTGAAAGTTCGACTCAAGAACCTGTAAAAGGGGATGAGGATGCTTTTTTTATAAAAAAAATCTATAACACCGCTTTGACTCAAGGGCAATGTTATCCTTGGTTGACTCACATGACCACTAAAATTGGAGGTCGCTTGGCTGGCTCCCCTCAGGCTGCAGCTGCGGTGGAATACACCAAACAAATGTTGGATACATTGAATTTAGATTCGGTGTGGTTACAACCAGTTATGGTTCCGCATTGGGTGCGAGGAGAAAAGGAGCAAGTGCGAATTGTAAATTCAGGGGTGATCGGTTCGATGGATTTGAATGCTTTGGCTTTGGGAAATTCAATTGGAACTGGAAATGAGGGAATTACTGCGGAAGTGATCGAAGTGAAAAGTTTAGATGAAGTGGAGAAATTAGGTGAAGCAAAAATCAAAGGAAAAATTGTTTTTTATAATCGACCGATGGATCCTACTCAGTTACGAACTTTTAATGCTTATGGAGGTGCAGTTGATCAACGAGGAAGCGGTCCTTCCAAAGCAGCAGAGTATGGAGCAGTCGGAGTCGTGGTTCGTTCGATGACAACAAGGTTGGATGATATTCCTCACACCGGAGCATTGGGTTACAAAAAAGGAATTAAAAAAATACCTGCGGTGGCTATCTCTACTAATGATGCGGAAGTGTTGAGTCGAGTTTTGAAAAAAGAAAAGACTCATATTTATATGAGAACAACGTGTGAAATGTTAGCTGATAAATTATCCTATAATGTGATTGGAGAAATTCGAGGAAGTGAAAAACCTGATGAAATTATTTTAGTCGGAGGACATTTAGATTCTTGGGATGTTGGAAGTGGAGCTCATGACGACGGAGCAGGTTGTGTGCATTCGATGGATGTTATGCAGATATTAAAAAGAATAGATTATAAACCCAAAAGAACAATTAGATGTGTGCTTTTTATGAATGAAGAAAATGGGTTAGCTGGAGGAAAAGCTTACGCCAAAGCTTCTAACGAAAAAGGAGAATATCATCTTGCTGCAATCGAATCAGATGCAGGCGGATTTACGCCAAGAGGTTTTTCATCAACTGCTCACCCGGATGTTTTTAAACCTAAATTCAAAAAAATGACAGAATGGTTACCTTTGTTGGAACCGTATGGTTTAGGTTTTACAACAGGGGGATCAGGCGCTGACATCACTCCTCTCAAAAGTCAAAAAGGATTATTGATTGGATTTAGACCGGACTCGCAAAGATATTTTGATTATCACCATACAAGAATTGATACGATTGATGCGGTGAATAAAAGAGAGTTGGAATTGGGTGCTGCGAGTATTACGAGCTTGTTGTATTTGATTGATAAATATGGATTGTAGTTTTTGATTTTGCCGCAGATTGGACTGTTTATTATGATTTATATGATTCTCCCAAAACAGATATTAACTGAATATAGTAAGCAAGAGAGATCATAATAATCAGTCCAATCTGTGGCAAAAAATAAAAAGTAAATAATGACAGAACCACAAATAGTAAATGCCCACGACCTATCCTTTGAACTCATGTTCTCAGAAGAAAAAGTCTTAGCTCGAGTCGAAGAAATGGGAAGGACTTTACATGAAAAATATCATGACAAGAATCCAATTTTTTTAGGCGTGTTGAATGGTGCATTTATTTTTACTGCAGATTTGACCAGAGCATTTGGCGAGCAATGTGAAGTTTCATTTATCAAACTTTCTTCCTACTCAGGCTTAGAATCAACAGGCGAAGTAGCAACTCTAATTGGTTTAACTTCTGATGTCGAAAATCGTCATGTCATTGTCGTTGAAGATATTATTGATACTGGAAAAACGATGCATGAATTTTTGTCTACCTTGAGAAAAATGAATCCAGCATCGGTTGCTTTCGCTACTTTCTTATTAAAACCTGATGCAATCAAATATGAATTTCCAATTGATTATATTGGTTTTGAGATTCCAAATAAATTTGTGATTGGGTATGGATTGGATTATAATGAGTTAGCAAGGAATCTACGAGGGATTTATCAATTGAAATGATTTTTATTTTTGCCGCAGATTGGGCAGATTGTTATGATCTTTTCTGATTTTCCCCAAGCTTGATTAAAAATAACAAGTAGCATGTGAGATCATAACAATCAGCCCAATCTGCGGCAAAAAAATAAAAACGAAAATGACTGATTGGCTTAACATCTTTTTATATATCAGCGGTGCATACATTTTGTTATGCCTCATTTTCTATTTTTTGCAAGACTACTTTTTTTTCCGACCTGAAATTTTACCTCGACATTTTACTTACCAATATGTCTTTCCATTTGAAGAAGTCAACTTCGACATGGAAGATGGAGGATTTATCAATGGGATTCATTTTAAAGTTCCGAACTCAAAAGGCGTCATTTATTATTTTAAAGGTAACTCGCGAAGCATCAAAGGTTGGGGGAAATTTGCTAGAGATTTTGTGAGTAAAGGTTATGACTTTTTTATGGTCGATTATCGAGGATTTGGAAAAAGCTCAGGTAAACGTACAGAATCTATTTTGTATAATGATGGACAGCATGTGTACAAATGGCTGACCACTCAATATGATGAAGATAAAATAATTATTTATGGTAGATCGCTAGGCAGCGGAATTGCTACTCGAATCGCTTCATGGAATGATCCTAAGATGTTGATTTTAGATTCGCCCTATATGAGTTTTTTAGCTCAGATAAAACGGTATGGATTTTTGCTACCGATCAATTGGTTACTCAAGTATCACATCCGAACGGATTTTTTTATCAAAAAAGTAACCTGTCCTATTTTCTTTTTACATGGAAAAAAAGATCGATTAATTCCATTTAGTCATAGTGAAAAATTACAAAAGATCGTCCCAAAACAAAGTCATCTATTTTCAATAGAAAAAGCACATCACAATAATCTACCGCAATTTTCAGAATATCACGATTTTTTATATGACATTTTGAATGATGACGATTTTTATGAGCATTATTTTAAACAAATCCCCAAAGCAATTTAATCTCATTTTTTTGAAAAAATAATTTCGTAGAACTTTACTAAATGGGAAAATTGTTATAAATTTGCGTCGCTTTCTAAGAGCATGACCCATGGTGTAATGGTAACACTACGGTTTTTGGTATCGTCATTCTAGGTTCGAGTCCTAGTGGGTCAACAAAAA
>CAJQQY010000114.1 GCA_905480595.1 uncultured Saprospiraceae bacterium
TTACCTTTTCTAAAACTCATGTCCATAATTCCAGGCAAAGCATTCCCATAATTGGCAGGGAATGCCCCTCTCATGAAATTACTATTTCCTAAAAGTTGAGCACTCAACATATTAACTCCTCCGCCATTTTGACTTGGACGATCACTTGGTGTTCCTGCATTGCTGGTATGATTTGGATTAATAATTTCGACACCTTCTAATCGCCAACTCATATTGTTAGGAGAGTTTCCTCGAATGATCATATGATTTGCTTGATCATTATTAGTAGTCACTCCAGCATAAGAAAATGCTAATCGAGCAGGATCATAAAATGTAGCTGGTAAACGAAGTGTTTCTTCAATCGTCAGAATTTCTGCAGAGGGCATAATTTTATCTCTAGAATTTAGCGCAATACCTTTTACTACCACTTCTTTAAGCGTTGAACTTGATTCCTTCAAAGAAATATCTAGCACCAATTCCTTTCCTGACTCTATTAATATTTCAGAAATTATCAAGGTTTCATATCCCACAAAACTGACTTGTAAACTATATCTTCCCACAGGAACATCTTCCACTCGATAGATTCCGTTGACATCTGTCGTTGTTCCAAACTCAGTATCAATGAGTGCAACTGATGCTCCATCTAATGGATTATGAGTGTAACTATCGAAGACAGACCCTCGAAGCGTCTGCGTCAAATTTTGACCAAAGCCTATTTGACTAAAAAAAAGAAACCACAAAAGCATTGTAGTTTTAAAAAAATGCTTTTGTGGTTTGTTAAAAAATTTATTCATTCTATTTTTTATTTATAATCCTATGATTTTTTTCAACATGGATTTATCAATTCCTCCGGCAAAATCATCAAAGGCTTTTTCAGTTACTTCAATGATATGCTTTTGAATAAATGGTGCACCTTCTCGTGCGCCTTGCTCAGGCGATTTAATGCAACATTCCCATTCCATTACTGCCCAACCGTCAAATCCATACTGAGATAATTTTGAGAAAATTCCTTTGAAATCTGTTTGGCCATCTCCCAAAGATCGGAATCGTCCAGGTCGTTCTTTCCAATCTGCATAACCTCCGTAAACTCCTGCTTTCCCACTTGGATTAATTTCTGCATCTTTTACATGGAACATTTTAATTCGTTCGTGGTAATAATCAATGAATTTCAAATAATCCAACTGCTGCAAAACAAAATGACTTGGATCATATAATATGTGACAACGGTTATGATTATTTGTCGCTTCTAAAAATCTTTCGAATGTTAATCCATCATGCAAGTCTTCACCTGGATGAATTTCATAACAAAGATCAATTCCATTTTTATCATATTCATTCAAAATTGGTGTCCACCTTTTTGCCAATTCTTTGAATGCTTCATCCACCAAACCTTCTGGACGCTGTGGCCAAGGATACATCGTATGCCAAATCAACGCACCTGAAAAAGTTACATGAGCATTGAGTCCTAAATTTTTACTCGCTCGTGCTGCATACTTCAATTGTTGCACCGCCCACTTTTGTCGAGCCTTAGGGTTACCTTGTACTTCCTTAGGAGCAAATCCATCAAACATCAAATCGTAAGCTGGATTTACAGCGACTAATTGCCCTTGCAGGTGAGTAGAAAGTTCGGTAATTTTTAAGCCGTGAGATTCCACCATTCCTTTCAATTCAGAAGCGTACGTTTTACTCATAGCTGCTTTTTTCAAATCAATTAATTTTCCTTCCCAAGCTGGAATTTGAATTCCTCTGTAACCTAGACTTGCTGCCCATTTACACATATTTTCTAACGTGTCAAATGGTGCTTCGTCTCCTACAAATTGTGCTAAAAATATTGCTGGCCCTTTTATGGTTTTCATTTTCATGATTGAATTTTCTAATTAGATTGTTATATAATTTTTAACCTGTTAACCGTTAATTTACATTTTTGTCCACTTTGACTTGCTCTTACTCGATGCCACAACTTTTTGAATAAATTGCATTCCACGCACTCCATCAGCAACTGTTGGAAAATCCGTGTACACCTTGTTAGGTTTCTTATTTTCTAAACGTGCTTGCACACATTTCGCAAAATTCCGATAGATATTTGCAAATGCTTCGAGGTAACCTTCTGGGTGTCCTCCTGGAAGTCGAGTATGTGCTTGCGCTTCGGCTGAAAGATTTCCAACACCTGTTCGCATAATTTCAGTTGATTTATCCAACCATCTGACAATCAAAGTATTAGGTTCCATTTGCCGCCAATCTAAGCCTGCTTTTTCTCCGTAAATCCTGATACGTAAATTGTTCTCTTCTCCTGCTGCAATTTGACTTGCTGACAAAATCCCTTTCGCTCCATTGTCAAATTCTAACAATACATTTCCGTCGTCGTCTAATTTTCTTCCATCAACTAAAATGGATAAATCAGCACACATTTTTTTAATCTTCAAACCAGTAACATACTCCGCTAAATTTTCAGCATGGGTTCCAATATCTCCCATTGCTCCAGCTATTCCAGAACGCTTTGGGTCAGTTCTCCAAGCTGCTTGCTTCGAATCTGTTCCCTCCACAAAGGTTGATAACCAACCTTGCGGATACTCGACAACTACCTTTCTAATTTTTCCAATTTTATTTTTGGCAATCATCGATTTCGCTTGCTTGACCATCGGATAGCCAGTATAATTATGAGTAAGTGCGAAGATGAGTCCTGTTTTTTCAACTAACCTTTGCAATGCCTTTGCTTCTTTCATATTGAAAGTGAGTGGCTTGTCACACACGACATGGAAACCATTTTCCAAAGCCATTTTTGCAGGACCAAAATGCATATGATTGGGAGTTACGATACTAATGAAATCCATACGTTCTCCGAGAGGAAGTTCTGCTTCTTTTTTGATCATTTCTTCGTAGCTTCCATAAACTCGATCTTTTGGCAAATATAAATCTGCACCTGACAATTTTGATTTTTTCGGATTACTACTAAATGCTCCGCAGACTAATTCGATTTCGCCGTCAATCGCCGCAGCCATTCTATGAACTGCTCCAATGAATGCTCCTCGGCCGCCGCCGACCATTCCCATTCTGATTTTTCGTTTCATTTTTTATAGAATTTTTTTAGGAAAAAATTGATAGGGTAAATATAACACTTAGGATTTTATTTGCAAGAATTGTTGGTTGGTTTATCAGCTCAATATCTTATCAGTTGATCAGTTAATTATCTATTCAACCGATCAACCAAATCATAATACTTTAATTTTTAAATTCCGGAATTTGACAACGCTGCCATGTTCTTGCAAACCGATATTCCCCAAAGTTGTTTTGGAAAAATCAGGATAGTTTTGAAATTTACTTTTTGCCAATAGTTCATTCCATTCGTCAGTTTCTAATTTATATTCTAAAATCAAGTTTCCATTTAACCAATGCTCGACGTAATTATTTAAAACTACAATTCTCGCTTGGTGCCATTTTCCTATTGAGATAATATTTCCATAATTACTTGAATACAAATCATAAACATCACCTGTCGCATGTTTTCCAAGAGGTAGGTGTTCTGAATTTTCTAAAACTTTGGAATCCAATAATTGATATTCCATGGCGTTGCACCAAATTGCAGTATCTTTTTTTTCTAGAACTCGATAAAAAATTCCGCTGTTAGAAAGCTCAGAAAGTTTAAAATCTATTTTCAAATCAAAGTTTTCAAATTTTCTTTTACTGACTAAATCTCCTCCTCCTGCTTCGACCACTAAGTTTTTTTCAACATCAATATACCATCCTTGAGCAGGAAGTGTATCTGAATTATAACTTCGCCAATGCTCCATTCTTTTTCCATCAAAGAGTAATTCCCACCCGCCTGCGATCTCTTCAGAGGTCAATTGATTAGGAATTTCGACAGTTACATTTTGGGTCGGTTTTTTCTTTTTGGAATCATTGGAAGAGCCACAACCGATCATAAAAATGGCTATCACAAGGATTAGGCTTTTTGGGAAAAATATCATTCTCTATTTTCTTTTTTCACTTTTAATTACAAAACATATTGACTATCAATAAGTTATGGAGCATCTAATTTATTTTTCAGGTTGTAAAAATATCTAAATGTGTATGATTTCCACATTTTACATCTACTTTTTTCATGAAAATAAAAATAGCGAAAATTCGCCACTTCATCCATTCTTATCGGATTTTAATCTATAAAATCATTTCGTTCCGAATTCAAAATCTCACATTTGAACAGTTTTATAAAACTCCTGATAAAATTTTTTTAACCTGAAGTTATTTTCAAAATGACTTTACAAAATCAATTAATCATGAATAATTACATTTATGAAAACCACAACACCAAGGCTTTTTACAATATGGCTTGGATTACATTTGCTCTTGCTTCCATCGGAATGGCAGCTGGATTATACTATCTAGAAGCTCCGGTTGCGATGAAAGGATTTTTAATTATGTCTTATATTTTTTCTGTTTCTTCTTGCTTTACGGTGGCGAAAGTGGTGAGGGACAAACATGAATCTGATAAGTTTTTGGAGAAAGTGGAGAAGGCGAAAACGGAACAATATTTAGCAGAGAAAAAGCCAATGGTGGCGATGGAGGAGCGGTAATATTTTGAATATCCAATATTGAACAAGGAATCTCCAATATCCAACTAATATCATTTTGAAGGAAAGTTGGACATTGGAAATTCCTTGTTGGATAGTCGATATTCCCTGAAACATTTTTTTTATTCTAAAAAAGTAAAGCATGAGAAATAATAAAATAGACTCCAATATTTTAGATGATAATTATTTTTTACACGAAAAAAAGAAACCATCTGAGGTTGGCAATAAAATAAGAAGCTTCTTTAAAGTAATTGGCTTTGTATTTTTTAATGACCTTTGACGGTTATGGGTAAAAGATTTCTTACTGCAATTCTTCATTTATTTCAACTATAAAAGAACCTTCCAAAACTAAATCGTCTTGGAAGGTCTTCTTCAGTCTTTTTTATTTTTAAAATTACGAAACCACTACCCCATACAAATCATACTCCTCCGCCTTCGTAATTTTCACATTTGCAAAATCTCCGATTCGCACATAATTTTCCTTCGCATTTACCAATACTTCATTATCCACTTCTGGCGAATCAAATTCAGTTCGTCCCACAAAATGTTCCCCTTCTTTTCGATCAAAAAGTACGCGCATCGTTTGTCCAACTTTCTCTGAATTTTTTTCAAAAGAAATGTCTTGTTGAATTTCCATGATGGCATTCGCACGTTCTGATTTTACTTCAGCTGGAACATCATCTTCATAGTCGTGAGCAATCGTGTTTTCTTCATGTGAGTAATGAAAAATACCTACTCTTTCAAATTTCATATCTTCGACAAATTCGCAAAGATCTTGAAATTCTTCCTCCGTTTCTCCAGGGTGACCAACAAGTAAAGTAGTTCGAATCGCAATTCCTGGAACTCGTTCACGAGCATAATTAATCAACTCACGAGTTTCTGCCTGAGTGATTTGTCGACGCATTCTTTTGAGCACATCATCATTAGCATGTTGCAATGGAATATCGAGGTAATTACAAATCTCTTTTCGCTCCGCCATCACATCAAAAATCTCCTTTGGAAATTTACTAGGATAAGCATAATGCAATCGAATCCATTCGATCCCTTCTACATCAGCCAAAGCATGGAGTAATTTGGGTAAGGCTCTTTCTTTGTAAAGATCAAGACCATAATAAGTCAATTCTTGAGCTATTAGCATCAATTCTTTGACACCCATCCGAGCTAAATTCTGAGCTTGTTTGACCAATAATTCAATAGGTTGGGAAATGTGTTTTCCACGCATCAAAGGAATCGCACAAAAGGAACAAGTCCGATTACAACCTTCTGATATTTTCAAATAAGCATAATGTTGTGGAGTGGTCGTAATTCGCTCTCCAATCAATTCATGCTTATAATCAGCATTCAATTTTGCGAGTAAACCAGGTAATTCTAACGTCCCAAAGTAAGCATCAACTTCTGGAATTTCTTCTTCCAAATTTTGCTTATAACGCTCTGATAAACAACCAGTTACATACAATTTTTCAATTCCTCCTTGAGTCTTGATATCAGCATATTCAAGAATCGTATTGACTGATTCTTCTTTTGCTAGATCAATAAATCCACACGTATTAATGATGACAATATTTGCATCTTCATCGTTACTATCATGCGCTACCTCGAAGTCATTTCCTTTGAGTTGAGTGATCAAATCTTCAGAATCTACCAAGTTTTTGGAGCATCCTAAAGTGATTACATTTACCTTATCTTGTTTTAATGTCTTTGTCTTCAAATTTGTAAAATTTTCGCAAAGATAATCAAAGCTTCGAGTAAATGATAAAATGAAAGAATGATTAATTTTTTATAAAAAATTCAAGTAGTTAATATCCAAAAAGAGATAATTTTACTTTTGTTTTTGCGTTTGAAATTTGTTTGGTTTGACCTTTGCAACCTCATAGTTATGTAACGAAATTTAAACTAAACACACTAGATAAATTAGAACCTTCTAAAAAAAAGACTAATCATTTTATGAAAAAATTATCGCTTTTTATTGCTTGCCTTTTTTCTATGCAAATTGTTTCTGCCCAATTCGGATTTTCAGCTGGTTACAAACCTATTAATGCTAAAAATTGGGAAAAAATATTAGAGACTAATCAAGCTAATTTCCCAGTTGGTTATAATCCTGTTCCTTTGGCTAATGGAGTTCAAGTTGGAATTGATTATTGGTTTCGATTAAAAAATTATCGTGTTGAGTTTTTACCAGAATTAAGTTATTCGAGGTTTAAGAGAGTTTGGCAAATTGAAGATGGAACAGGTGTAGAAGAACAAATAAATTCTAACTTTTTAGGATTACATTTCAATACTAATTTATACATTTTTGATTTCAAAGGAGATTGTAATTGTCCTACTTTTGGGAAGCAAGATTCTGATATGAAAAAAGGTTTCTTCATCCAAATTGCTCCTGGAGTAGATTACGTTTTCAACTCATTTAAAGATGCAGAAGAGACAAGAATAGCGAATGATTTTGTTCCTTCCATTGGAATTGGAGTTGGCGTAGATTTTGGTTTGAGTAATTTATTGACGATTACTCCGATGGTGAAAATTCATCAATATTTTGGAGTAGAATGGGATGGTTTGAATACTTACTTCGAAACTCCAGGCCAATCTATTCCTAATGAATTTAATAAAAACAACATCACTCAAATATTTGCAGGATTTAGAATTGGGTTAAGATTTGATTCTCAGAATTATTGATTTGAAGATCTCAGATGAAAAAAGAGTCATTTGCTGTTAGCAAATGACTCTTTTTTTTAAAATGTAATTATATTGTTATTTTAATACTCCTCGCAGTCTTGCAAAAACTTACATTTCTCCGCTTCTTCACAATTTCCATTTTCACAAGTTACTTTATATCCGTAACCAACACAGTCATCAGAACCATAAATGATTAAAAATCGTGTTTGCCCATTTTCTACAAATTTCTCATATCCTTCATAAATGCAATTACAATCTGCCTTATATTTTAATTCTTTGACGATATGTTTTTCAAACTCAGGTCCACTTGCTTCTGTTGCTTCATCCCATGTACAAACTACCATTTCCTCTGTTTCGTAACAATTTTTTTTCGCAAAAATTAATTCATCTTCATTCTCCGCAGTATGAGTTTCCTCCGTTTCTAAAACAATAAAATCAACTGGATAAATAAGTGAAGGTTTCTCTTCTGAAGTTGGATTCGCTATATACCAATCTTTCATAGCTATTTCAACTACCTTCTCTTCGCCAGATATTGTAGTTCCATCAGGCATGGTGTACGAAATTGGATAAACTAACTTGATACACGCTTCTTTTTCTTTATAGTAATCTTTCTCCCATTTATCTTTATCGTAATCTTTGTCAAAATCTTTTCCTGAATTCTCGCAAGAAGAAAAAACTACTACAGCTAAAAGAGTAAAAAATAAAATCGCTTTTTTCATTGTTTAAATATTTTTAATGTGGGTATAAATATAAAAAATGTATTTTCAGTAAATGATGTCTTGTACTTATCTATGTATTAGAATTTAAAAATTGGTTGCCTACCTTTTTGTTTTTTTCTAAAATCTATAATTCAACCCAAGGTCAAAGACTTTGGTAAAAGAATTTGATCTCAATATTTCATTCTTTTGAATAAAGTTTTTTTCCATGGTAAATGAAGTGCGAGCATGCCAATTTGAAGTCAATTGATAATTCAAACCTGCACCTGCAAATCCATTAATAAACTGTGAACTTACCTCAACCTTTTTACTTTCTTCATTTCTTTTGATTGGCAAAATTTCATTATCATAACTTAGTTGAGCTTCTACAAAATACTCTCCTAAAGAAACTTTATTCCAACCTAAACCTCCCGTGAAAAATAATTTTAATTTATTTTTTCCCATAAAATAATTTACTCCAATTGGAATATGTGTAAACTTATATTGCTGTGAATTATTCCATTCTGTTTCTAAAAAATCCCCATCATTGATAGTTGTTCCATTTGGAATTTCGAAATCAATATTACTTCCAGTATCACTAAATCCCGTCTGGGTAGTGATCTCAAATTCATTAATTGTTTTGCCATCTCCATCAATGTATTCGCCTGATTTATCGTAAATTAATTTGTCTGAAAATGATTTTTCAAATCCAACGGCTGTTCTTCGCAGTCCAGTTATGATCCATAAATTAGATCGAACTTTATAGGCCAAATGGAATTCTCCACCTTTAGATTGAACAGGGAAAGACCAATCCTTTTTTCCAAAATCTTCTTTTTCTAACTTTTCAAAATCGTAGACTAATGGAATTTTGAAATTAAGCGAAGTATAATTTACTCCTATTTCAAATTTCCCTTTTTTCTTTTGAGGGGTTGGAAAAAAGATATTGAATTCACTTTCTAAATCTAGTTTTTGGGCTGGAAAAACATTTTGAATTTCCATGAATGAACTAGCAATAGGAATCGAATTTTCCAAAATCATTTTTGAATCTTTTATAGTATAATTAGACGCTATCTTTTCATTGATTGGAAAATTCGATTCATTTTTAAAAGCGAAATTAGATTGTGTTATAATTAATTCTTTGTTATTTTTTTGATTTTCTTTTGATAAAAATTGATTCGTGTTCTTTTGACTTAAAATAGTTTGTGTTGCAATTTGTTGTTTTGGAGTAAGAGACGTAATCGCATTTTGGGTGTTTAATTTTTCTTTTTCAGATTCAGATTCAACTTTAGATATTTCTTTTTCCAAAATTGTAATTGTATTGTTTTTATTTTCAATTTCATTTTTTGCAATTTCAATTTCATTTGATTTATTGACCAAATCCTTTTTCAAAAAATAAATATATACTCCTGCTGAAAACAAAGTAAAGACTAATAAAATCAATACTCCCAATTTCCAATTCCAAGTTTTCTTTTGAGGATGATTTGGAAAATGAGCTTGAGCATTCTCCCAGGCACTCTCGTCCGGCAAATCCCATCCATCATCCGACTCGTCGAAATCATTGATTCGATTATTAAAAAAATCCTCTAAATTATTTTTGTTATCGTCCATTCTATTTTATCCTTTTTCCTTTAGAAAAAAATCTTCCAAGATATTTCTCAAAGCTTTTTTAGCTTTCGACAATTGCGACTTAGAAGTCCCAGTTGATATATTTAGTTGCCCTGCAATTTCTTTATGGGAGAAACCTTCAATCACATACATATTAAAAACGATTCTATATCCCAGAGGCAGTTGTTGAATAATTTGAACCAATTCTTTAGCAGCTATTTTATCCAAAATACTTTCTGAAATCTCTTGCTCATTTTCAGCAACCTTTAATTCTGTAAAAGTATTTTGCCATTGATTTTTTTTCAAAAAACGTAACGCTGCATTTACCATCACGCGATTAGACCAATGAGTAAACTCTCCTCTGTCGGAATCAAATTGATGCAAGTCTTTAAAAATACTAATCAACCCTTCTTGGAAAACATCTTGAGCCTCTACCCTATTTTTTCCATATCGTAACGCTAATCGAAACCATCTTTGTCGATGCCTTTCATACAAAGTCCGCTCAGCTAACTTTTTTCCCAAAAGGATATTTTTGATTAGATCGTTGTCGA
>CAJQQY010000115.1 GCA_905480595.1 uncultured Saprospiraceae bacterium
GTAAACTAGAAAATATTCTTGTGGGCCAAAAGGTACTTCAAAACCACTCACATCAATCGTATAATCTCCTGAAAGAGGATTTATAAATAAAACCTGCTCTACATTATTCAAATGATCTTCTCCATTAGTTGCTGGTAAATCTAAAAGACTGGGATCTGGAGTATGATCCAAAACCCATGGTAATTTAGTCGAACCATCAGGAGCTGTAACCACCATATCCAAATCATTAATTAAAGCTTTTCCTGTATTAGGCATGGCAGATTGTTCATTCCAATAAAGCATTACTCGAACTTCTACTGCACCAGCAGGAACAGACAACGTGTGCATATTGTTATCTCCTTGTGAAATCTGTGAGAAGAGATACCGATTATCTTTTAGAAGTTGGTAAGCTCTATTCGCATTCAAATGTCCCCAACCAAATTTGAAATCTGGTCCAACATTCCCTAAATCATTTGCTGTATTCAAAATCGTTGCTTTGATCAAAGCTGAAGGTGCAGTATCTCCTCCATTTAATTCTCTATATCCTTGATGCAATTGCGCAGAAACTCCTGCCACACCAGGTGCTGCACCAGATGTTCCTCCAAAGGCATCATATGTATCGAAAGGTTCAGTTGAATTTTGGTCTTGACCATTTGCAGTAATATCTGGTTTAATTCGACCGTCATGAGCTGGGCCTCGACTACTCGATCCTGCTAATACTGCATTTTCATAAACATTAGCCGTTGCTAATACATTTTTCCCTTGCTTATGTCCACCAGTAATATTTCCCCATTGGCTACCTGCTCCATAATCGCAATCTTGATTGTTAGAATTACCCGCAGAAAATACGTGGAGAAAAGTTGGATTCTCATAAATATGACGATCTATAATTTCTGTAGTTGTGGTGTATCCAGCATTACAACCATCACTATAAGAAGAATTAACCACCAAAACTCCGTTGTTTTGATGTTTATCAAGTGAAATTAGATTCTCTTGATAATCTGAAAAATATGAAATTACATGCATATCTGAACCAGAAGCCATTCCTTTCATATCTGGATCTAAATTACCTGCTCCTGCTAAAATCCCTGCTACTCCATCAGCATGATTTGATTGACCATCTACATAAAGGTTATGAATATTTCTTCCTTTAAAATCAATATGAGGTCCAACAACTCCATCATCTCGAACCATTACTCCTACACCAGTTCCATCTATATTTAATCCTCCATTATATTCGGTGCTCAACATATTTGCTCGATGCAAACTACGTCCTCTTCTATCTTCTGGTTCACCAAGTTCTGGTGCTATAATAATTAAAGAAACATAGGGAAGCGATGCAAAAAAATCTATTTCATCAATCGCAATTTGAATTTTAATCAAATAAGAATTTGACATTTGCTTAATAACCTTAGCATTCGTTTGACGAATTTTTTCTTCCGTCAACTGAATAGGAATATTTTTAAAAAAACGTAACAATACATTTACATCATCACCTTGTACAGAAGAATGCGATAAATTTAAATCAATTAATGATTTATCTATTTTCATTAAACCATCCATCCGAATAATGGAACGAATATTTTTATTTTGCAAATCCGATTTATTTAAGGAAGTTGGAATTGAAACGATGTAAGCTTTATTTGGAAAATAATCCAAAAACTCAATACCCAAATTTTCTAGTTCTGCTTTTTCTCTATCGGTAGGAATTTGGAAAAATTGTAAGATACGATGATATTTTCCAGCAAAAATTTCATTTGATTGAACATCATCATTTTTCAAAAATTCCTCAAAATTTTCAGGAACCCAACGTTCTTCATTTTGCAAAATTAAATGATAATCAGTCGTCGCATTTTGAGAAAAAGTATTTGTTGCAAAAAAATGTAAAAGTAATGTTAGAAAGAAGGAAGTGAATAATAGATTTTTTTTCATCTTAGATAGATTGGTTTTAATATTTTCGTTCTTAAACAAACTCTGTGGTCAATTTGAAATAGAATTTAATTCGATTAAAAACGAAATTTGAAATGATTTATATTTTTCACAAAATAGACAAACCTATTTTATTTTTTTTGAATTTTCACAGATTTGTCGTTGGAGTTATATTATAGTTCTGCTTTTGCTAGTCCTTCTTTAAAAACACGTAAACATCTTTCCCTTGCTTCTTTGTGATCGACGATACGTTCAGGGTATTTGTCAGTCCCGTATTCTGGTACCCATTTCTTGATATATTTCATTTCTTTATCAAACTTAACTTGCTGACTATCAGGATTAAATATCCTAAAATAAGGCGCTGCATCTGTTCCACAACCAGCAGCCCATTGCCATCCTCCATTATTACTGGCAAGGTCATAATCCAATAATTTTTTAGCAAAATAGGCTTCTCCCCACCGCCAGTCAGTCAGTAAATGTTTGGTCAAAAAACTAGCAACAATCATCCGAACTCGATTATGCATATAACCTGTTTCATTTAATTCTCGCATACCAGCATCTACGATATGATAACCCGTTCTCCCTTCGCACCACTTTTGAAAATGGTCTTCATTATTTACCCATTCAATCAAATCGTATTTTGCTCGAAAAGGATTATTTACCACATGCGGAAAGTTAGCCATAATCATTGCATAGAAATCTCTCCAAATTAATTCATTCAAAAAAGTAGCATTTAGATTTTGCGCAGCTCTGGCTTTTTCTCGAATACTAATTGTTCCAAATCGGAAATGAATCCCTAATTTTGAAGTCCCATTTATAGCTGGAAAATTTCGAGTTTCATCATAGGTTTTTATCAGACCTCGTTTGACTGTCGGACTAGGAATTTCAATATCAGACTTTTCAAACCCCATAGACTTCAAAGAAGGAACTTCGATAGGTTCTACAGTATGAAAATTTTGAAAATACTTTTCGGTAAGATAGGATTTTAGGAAATAAGAAATTGGCTGACCATCTTTGGTTTTGGACATTTTACTTTCCAATTTTGCTCGCCACACTCGACTGTAAGGAGTAAAAACAGTATAAGGTGTTTCATCCTTCTTAACCACTTCTTTTTTCTCAAAAATGACATGATCTTTAAACGTATGAAATCCAATTTCTTCTTTTTCCAACAATGCTTTTACATTTCCATCTCTTTCCAAAGCATATGGCTCATAATCATGATTCGTAAACACTTTTTCAATTTCATATTCTTTTACAATTGACTCCCACACTTCCTTAGGCGTTCCATATTTCACCAAAAGGGAGCTTCCCATTTCTTCCAACTTCGCTTTCATTTCGCACAAAGTCTCATGGATAAACTGGACACGTGCATCCTTTTTATCTTCTAAATCATCCAATATGTTTTTATCAAAAATAAAAATAGGTAAGACTGGTTGATCACTTTTTAATGCATGATATAAACCAGCGTTGTCATTCAATCGAAGGTCTCGGCGGAACCAAAAAATATTAATCATTTCGTTTTGAACATTTGAAAATTGATAATGAAAAGATTTAGAGGGTTTTTCTTGAACTATATAAGGCATTTAAGAGCATATAAGTTTTCGCAAGTATTCTTATACGTTCTTAAATGCCTTATATGGTTTAAGAATTCAAACTACAAACAAAAAATTCAAAACTATGTTTAAAAAAATCACTCCACTAAAATTTCAATCGAATTTTCTACATCTGTAATTTTGGCATCATTAATCATGACTACTTCTCCTTTATCTTCTTTGGAGTTCCACACTTCGATTCCTTTCCAAGTTTTGTCACAATCATTTTCAAGCGTTGCTCCAATGAGCGTTAATTTTGCCTTTGGTTCAACAACTATTTTTCCACCAGGAGGAATTGAAATTCGGCATCGAATCGTCAATGACCCGCCATCTTCCACGATAATATCTCCCGCCAAATCCTTCGCACTATTCCAATAAATATCTTCTCCACTTTTAATTCTTATCGTTTTAGAAGTATCATATTGACACCAAGTTCTTTTTAAAAGCGAACGCACTCGATATTTTTTATTCGATAAATTATAATGAACTGTCGCTATCTGGCAAGGTGTCCAAGAACCAGCATGAGCATTATAATCCATAATATTATTGGAGACCAGAGAGTCACAGGCTGAGCCATTTTTAGTATAATTCCAACAATTGGAATGAGCCGGTGTATCATCACAACCATCGTTTTTTCCCCAACTATGTCTCAACCCAAGACAATGTCCCAACTCATGATTTAGCAATCTTTGCGAATTCCAATGATCTAAAAATGGAATTTCCTCTGCCGTTTTCCACTTTGTCGCATCCATGAAATAATACCATGACGCAATCTTTGTCCATTTTCCAAAAGCCACTCCATTAGATGACATTTTATATGTTTTGGAAGCCACACTATCAGCATGAAATCCCATCATAAAAATATTCATCACCGAATCTTTTTGAATACCATATTTTTTATAAACATCTTGCGTGTAAATATTTGAATTAGCGCCATAGTTTGTCATGTGATATAAGTCATCATCATCGTGAAAATAAATTCCATCATCATTTGGATCATCGGCTTTAGGGGTCAATTCAAACTGATAACACATCGGAAGATTTGGAGTCTCATTTCCAAGAGGCAAAAACATTTTAGCATTTTGCTGTAATTTTTGATTCGTCGATTTTAGAATTTTGTTGATATAAATTCGACCTTGATCTTTGTCTGGAAAATTTCCACCTCCTTCTCCATCTCTCATAATATGGAAATTCACTCGAACTATTTTTACAGGTGTATGATCCAAATGTTCAAGATCAGGCACGTAATTCATTTTGGTCCTACAAATCGATCTTTTACCTCCTTGATTTGGAAGTCGAGCTATGGTGGCATCATCATATTCAGCAGGAATGGGAGCAATTTTTCTCAAAAAGACTTTCTCTACCTTTCGATCACAGGAAAAAAATAACAATACACTTACAAATGTAAAAATGAATAAAAATAAATACTTGGTCATATTTTTTAATTTGATGATTGACTGAAAATTAGATTTTATTCGTTAGAAGTTTTACGTTGTACATTGAATAGTCTCGTACATTTTTCTTTCTTGAATAAAATCCTTGAATGGAAAATATTTTTCTTAGAAATCTGATTTAAATCTTATTTTTGTGAAAAATAAACCTGTTCTTAAGATAAGTTCCTGAGTCAACTAAAATCACGAAATTTTCTAAGAACCCAAATAAGATTACTAATGAATAAAATTATTCCTTTTCTATTATTGACGTTCCTTTGGAGTTGTGGTAACGGTGATATGTCTGGCAAAATTGCGCAATTGGAAAAAGCACATGCTGAAACTCCAACGACAGAAGTCAAAAAAGAATTATTGGCAAGTTATACAACTTATCTGAACGAATTAAAAGATGATGCAAATTCTTACTCACAATTCGCACATAAAAAAGCGATGATTGAGATGGATTTAAATCAATATCAAAATGCAGGTATCACACTTACTTCTGCGATTCAAAATCACGATTCAGGTGTCAATACAAATGCAAATATTGGATTACTTAGTAGTGTTTTGGTCAATCATGTTCACGCTACTAAATTAGATGGTGCAATCGCTGATTTCCAAAAATTATTTCCAGATCCAGCAAAAGCAAAAAGCACTTTTTCTCCAATCATTAACAGCTTGGGAGAAACGATGTTAGATGAAAAAACTGGAAGTTGGGATCGTCTAAAAGTGAGAGATTTTATTAGCTTATCTAGAATTCAGGCAGGAATAGTGAAAAATGACGACGATGTACAAAAATCACTTTTCAACGCAGCCAACATGTCTGTTGCGACAAAAAATTATGATCAAGCTCTAGCTATTTACGATTACGTTTTAACAAATTCTGATGATTTTTCAAAAACACCAACTGCACTATTTCTGAAGGGTTTCACCTACGATGAACACTTGAAAAATTTTGATGAAGCAAAAAAATATTATAATGAATTTTTAGAAAAATATCCAGAAGATGGATATGCGGAAAGTGTGAAAGCGTCATTAAAGAATTTGGGGAAATCTGCGGAGGAGATAATTGAGTCGTTTGGGAAGTAAAACCCTCAGCAATTTCCTTTTTGCTATCAGCAAAAGCTAGGCAGCCTAAAGAGGAGCTTTTTTCTTTGCCTTTCGGGAAGGAAAAAAGTTAAGCACTATTTTGTTTGACGAAATTAATTAAAAATAAAAATGCACTTTGAAATAGATATCTCAAAGTGCATTTTTATTTAGGCTAAGACAAACGAGAACAAAACTGTAATTGTCTTTTTTCCTTGCCGAAAGTCAAAGAAAAAAGGAATTTGCTGGGGGTTCTAACTCATCTTCAAATCCTTCTCCGCATACGGATCCAACGCAACTCCTTCCACCTTCGCCTTTGCTTCCACTCGATAAGTAGAATTCACTCCACTCGCCCATTTTGCAGCTTTGACAAGGCCTGAGGCAAAAATATTTTTATCTTGAATCTCATCCATTTCTGATTTCACAATATTAAATGGAATAGAAAAATCAATTTCTACAAATTCATTAACTGGAATAACAAAAGCATCAGTCAATTCAATTTCACCCAAAACATACTCATCTACCAATTTGCTTTTTCGACGTCCCCGACTATATTTTTCAACCAATTTCAAATTAATACTCACCACCGTTTGCTCATTCATACTTCTAAATCTAATTTTACCAGTAACACTTCCTACAGATTCATAAATCTCCTCAGGTAAAATTAATTCCAATTTTGCTCCTTCTATTCCGAGCCATTTTTTTACTTTTCCAAACATATTATTTCTAAAATTTAATGTTCCGAGAAAATCGTATTTTTTGAATTGGCATTTTTGTTTTTTCTATAAAATTTCGTTTTTCAAAGACTAAATTGGGTAATTAGGCAAACGATTTTTAAAACTTTTGTTTCTCTTCTCCCCTGTTTAACAATTCAACCGTTCGACTAAATCATACCATCCTTGCATGCCAACTATCCTTCAATGGAACAATCCATTCCTTTTCAAAGTCTTCTTTTGTTTTGACCAAATTATTAAAGACCAAAGTAGAATCATTAATTTCTCCAGCTTGGAATAATTGGGCAAAAGCATCTCGATGAGCTGTTTTTAATTCATCACCAACTTTAAAAGCAAAGTTCATTCTATCAAAAAAATCTACGCCATGATGATGTCCCATAGCTTTGATAAAATGAACGGATTTATCAATGGAACAACCACTTGCCCCTGCTTGACTTTCATCTACCATCAATACGATAAATCGATTATTTAATACATCTCCATAAGAACGCAACGCATTATTATGGCTAACCCAATTGGTAACAAAATTTTTTATTTGTTCTTTAATTTCAGGAACTTCCTCGTCCGTAAATGGAAGGTTACTTTGATAAATCCAAACTCTCGATGTTCCTGGCATTAATTCATATGAAGTCATAATATCTTTTTTCTTTTTTTAAAATTAATTCACTTACTAAAACGAGTTTAATATTTAACTCATTTTCCACCTTCAAATGTACCCATTAAAATATATTTTTTCATAAAAAATGTTCTCCGGTGCCTATTCAATATTCCAAATTCAAAAACCCTAAGGATTGGATATTGAAAGCAAAAATAGTTGAAGATGGATAATGGAAAAACTCAACAAACGGCAAAATGAGCATTCTCAAGTAAATTTTAATTAATGACATTTAAAAATAAAAAGCCCGATCAAAATTATTTTGATCGGGCTTTTTATTTTTAATCATTAACCATTCACAGTTAACAATTATTAAAATCATCCTTTTAATCCTCTCCCCTCTTTTTGGATTTTACCATCTTTATCTAACTGTTTCATCAGACGATCCAAAATTCCATTGATGAAATCTTTACTTTTATCTGTGCTATAAAGTTTGGAGATTTCCACAAATTCGTTCAAGGTCACCTTGGTTGGAATTGATGGAAAACTAATTAATTCACATATTGCCATTTTCAACAAAATCATATCAATGATAGCGACTCGATCTACATCCCAATTTTTAAGTGCAGGTTCGATGATAGCTAACAATTCATCATTTTCATTCACTACTTTTTCCAGTAATACTTCTCCAAATTCAACCGTTGTTTCATCAGTTGGTCTATAAGCTTCACAAAAATCTTCAGTTGCAGGCAAACCTTTGATCGTTTTTTTCATAGAGCCCATAATCAATGACTTATCATCTAACCAAGCTGGAAATGAACTTTCCATTTCATCATCAAATGCCTCATTGGAATAACAAAAACGATATAATTGCAAAAATATATCCTTGTGATGTTGATCTGTATCTTCCGTTTGAGTTAAGTATGCTTTATACTCATCTGACTCAGCAAAATCTACATAATACTTAAGATTAGTATCATCTTCCTGAAGATCATTAATCTTTCTAGATTTTATTAAATCCCAAAAACACTTATTATTAACAATGGATTGCATCAATTCATTGTCATAGATCTTAGGAGTAAAGGTTTTATCTTCTGCAGAAGGCAAATGTTTGGAAGCACGCTTATCAGCGTCTTTGTGGGAACATTTTGCAACTTCAGTCATTTGCAAAACATTAAATAAATAGAGGTCGAAAGACTTCTTAATATTCTTTCGATAATGGTTAAGAACTTGATGTAAACTCAAGTCCTTGTCACGGCTCATGGTGTAGAGCATCTGCATAACTTTAATGCGGATATTTCTTCTACTCAGCATATGAAATTATAGTATTTATACTTTTCAATAGGATACAAAGAAAGTCCTTTTTTTTATAAAACGATAAGTTTTAGCAGTTAAAATTGTGTGAACTTTCACATACAATAAAAACAACCTGTAATTTAAAAGCTCTAAATCATTAAATATAATTTTTCTTCAAAGGAAACGAATTGTAAATAATTGATATTGACACATTCCAAATAAAATAAAACAGCAACCAATCACCATATTCTGTATTATTAAAGACATACTTACATTCCGTATTAAATAAAACAAGGGTAAAATACTACTTTTGGTGTCTCTTAAAATGAACATCCCCCCATTAGATAAAGTATTGAACAATTATTACTAAAATGAATTACTTAAAGGTGTAAAACTTTGAGATGGATTCCATTTTCTAACTATTCAATTAATCAAACTACTTTTTTTATGAAAAAAATATTACTCCTTTCTGCATTATGCTTTTCATTTTTTAGCCTGACTGCTCAACTTAATGTTTCATTTGTTGGAGACTTACCGTACTCTGAAGAATTGAGTGACATTTGGGGATATGCTGCTCCTGATGGAACTGAATATGCTATTGTAGGTGTCTACGACGGAACATCAATTGTTTCTTTAGCTGATCCCGCTAATCCAACTGAGGTTGGTTTTATCCCAGGTGCTAATTCTAGGTGGAGAGACATCAAAACATTTGGTGATTTTGCCTTTGTGACAACTGATGAAGGGTCTGATGGTTTATTAGTTATCGATATGACCAACCTACCTACTTCATTTGAATCTTATTATTGGAAACCGCAGTTACCCAACTTGGGAACTTTGTCAAGATGTCATAATCTTTACATCGACGAAGATGGTTGGATGTATTTAGCAGGTTGTACTATTAATAATGGAGCAGTAATGATTTTTGATGTGTTCACAGATTCATATAATCCTGCTTTTGTTAATAATGTTCAAGGAAGTTATGCGCATGATGTTTTCACCAAGGGAAATATTATGTACTCATCTAATTTGACCAACGGTTTGCGCATATATGATGTAACTGATAAAACCAATCTTCAATTGGAAGGAGTACAAACTACTCCATTCAATTTCACTCACAACGCATGGTCAACTGACGATAATAATTTTGTTTTCACTACTGATGAATTAGCAAATGCTCCAGTTGGTTCTTATGATGTTTCAGATTTAAACGACATCAAAGAGATGGATCAATTTCGTCCAACTACGACTCTTGGAACTGGAGTGATTCCTCACAATGCACATGTTTGGGATAATTTTGTCATCGTATCTTATTACTCTGATGGTTGTATAATTTTAGATGCGACTCATCCTGACAACTTAATTGAAGTAGGGAATTTTGATACGTTTATTCCGAGTGATACTGGCTTCGAGGGAGCGTGGGGAGCTTATCCTTATTTACCATCTGGATTAATTTTAGTGTCTGATATTTCAAGTGGGTTATATGTTTTGCAACCAAATTATGTACAAGGTTGTTATCTCGAAGGTCAAGTAACTGACGCCAATACTAATGCATTGATTAGTGGTGTAGAAATCACCATCGATGCTCCTGCCCCAAATATTGATTACTCTGATAATTCTGGAGAATATAAAACAGGTCAAGCGATCCCAGGAACATTTGATGTAACATTTACTAAAAATGGATATTTTCCTTTGACGACTTCTGCTGTTTTTGAAAATGGTGTAATCACTATACTTGATGTTCAAATGACACCATTGGCCATAATTGATATGATTGGAAATACCTTGAAAGCAGCTGATGGAACCTCTTTAGCAAATGTGGCAGTTGTCGCACAATCTAACGATGGAGACATTTATTCTACTACTTCAAACCTTAATGGAACATTTACTTTTAATAATATCTTCGAAGGTGAATATCAATTTTATGCTGGAAGATGGGGATATTTTCATACAGTAGAAGTGATTTCTATCAATCCTAATAATAACTCTGTTACACTTAGTTTGAGTGAAGGATACCAAGATGATTTCTTTTTTGATTTTAATTGGGAAATAAATAACTCTGCTCAAAGTGGAATTTGGGAATTAGGCGAACCTATTGGAACCTTCTACCAGGGAAGTATAAGTAATACAGGAATGGATGTGGAAGGTGATTTAGGATTTGATTGCTATGTAACTGGAAATGGAGGTGGAAGTGGTGGAGAAGATGATATTGACGGTGGTATTACTCAACTTATTTCACCCATCATGGATTTGACCATTTATAATCAACCAATCGTTAAATACCAAACTTGGTTTTATAACGATGGAGGTTTTGGATCTACCCCAAATGATGATTACGTCATTTCAGTTTCAAATGGAACAGATGAAGTTATATTAGAAACGATCACAGAATCAGTATCTGAATGGAGACCTGAATCTTCTTTTATCCTTTCAGACTTTATTGATATCACCGATAATATGACCATGATTTATACTGCCCAAGATCAGCCGGAAGGGCATATAGTTGAAGCTGCCTTGGATGCATTTATCATTGAAGAAGGAATGCCAGCTTCAGCTGCGGACTTGGAAGCAAAAGGAATTGATTTCCAAATTTATCCTAACCCGTTTGATCAAAACACATTTGTTGAGTTAAATTTTGAAAATCAATTTAATAATACTCAAGTAAAAGTATTCAATGTTTTAGGGCAATTAGTTGAGGTCTTGAATATTGAAAATACTACTAACAGAATCGAAGTTGGACAAAATTGGAAGACAGGAATTTACATGATTGCACTTGAAGTGAATGGAGAAATTTTGCAGACATTGAAGTTGGTGAAGCAGTAAATTGTTTTTGACAAAAACACAAAATCCCGAATCTTCAATTTGAAGGTTCGGGATTTTTTTTTATTCAATCAGTACTTCTTAATTAGCTGAATTATTTACATCTCCAACCTTAATTGCCACAAAATTTTGATCTTGAATGCTAGTCAAAATTGGTGTGTAAAAAATACTTTCGGGGAAAGGAGTAGAATACGGATCTGTTGGATCAGGAAAATTAAATGCAGTTGGTACAAATCTCCAAGCGGTATTATTTGGAAATTCATCCTCCAATTGTAATATTACTTTTTGTGCATGAACCAGATCAAAGACATTTACGGTTCCACTATTATCTACATCTGCAGCAATAATCTGATAAGGCGTAAGTGGATTTCCCAAACCTAAAATATGTTTTTGGATTATAACTAAATCGAAGACATTTACACCATTTCGATGATCGTCATTTCTGTATGGTGAGAGTGTATAATCATTTCCATTTATCAAATCAAAAGCTTCGAAAGTTCCATCCGCTTGATTATTAAATGTAAGAGTTTCAGAACCAGTAATATTTATATCTACATTTTGAACAGGTAAACCATTTTCTTTATTGATGCTTCCTAAAACTGTTGAACTATTAGATAGTGCAGG
>CAJQQY010000116.1 GCA_905480595.1 uncultured Saprospiraceae bacterium
TAAGTAAAATTTTAGAATTATTTTTTTCTCTGATGAGGCAAAAAACGTAGTCATAGCCTATGTTACGACGAGTATTTTTAACGAAATCAGAGGAAAAAAGAAACTAAAATTACTGATAGATAATTTCGAATCGGTACTTAAATTAAATAAAAGGTAGATTATGAGAGATTTATTAACACGCCCATTTATCAACTTTTTTTTAGTATTGTTTGCATTATTGTTTTCCCAAACAAATTTGTTTTCACAACCTGAATGTGTCATTGTTATTCAGGGATATCCAAAATCCGGTGAAACTTTTCAAGAAAAAACAACAGATGCTTTTGTAAGGGGAATTGCAGCATTGTCCGAAAATATCGGCATTACTATTATTCGTCCAACAATTGCTCGCGGAAACCTACCTGATAATATTCATAGAAATCAAGAGACATACAGAAACAAAAATGAATTGCTTCGGCATTTAGAGGCAGCCTATTGTAACGATGAATGTAAAAATATTTTAATCGTAACTATTGGTCATGGGATGGAAAGTGTTGGCGTTAGTAATAACTCAATAGGTGGACTTTCTGTTGATTCTGGAAATAGTCTACGGAATGATTTTTTGCTGGGTAGAGAAGTGGCAGAAATCATGAATAAGTGTAAAACGAATACTAAACTTCATGCTAATCAATGTTATGCTCAAAGTTTTCTTGATGATATTAATCGCTATTTAAATGACTCTACTTATGTTGGTGTAGCGGTAGGGTCTAGCAAGTTTAATGAAGTTTCTAATATTACCGATGGCTATTTTGACTTTACGAAAAATTTCCTGGAAGATTATTATTCAATAATTGGGAATCCAAATACAATTGAAGCCATAAAAAAGAAGGCGGACGAAATGGTAAAAGAAGTGGAAAAAAGTAATCAGGATTTGGAAAAGGAGAAAAGAAAACTACAGGATAAACGAAAGATGCTGGAAGAAAAATTGGAGAAATGTAAAGGTGATGCTAAAACACTTAAAGAAGAAAAGGAAAAATTGGAAGAAAAGGAAAAAGAACTAGAAGAAAAAAAGAAGATCTTGGAAAAAAGAAAAACTCTGGAGGAAGAAACCAAACAATTAAAAGAGGATAAAAAAAATGTTCCTTCAGTAACTAAAATTAAAAATGAAGTAAAGATAAAGTATAGGAAACTCTGGAATAATACCAAGCCTAAAAACGATGAGACTGCCAAAAGATTATCACAAGAAAAAAAAGCGGAAAGAGAAACTCGATTAGCAGAGCGGAAAGCGCAATTAAAAGAATTGGATGGAAAAATCAAAAGGAATAAAGAAGAGCTTAAAAAGAATTTAGAAGAATATAAAGATACTGGCGGACGATTAAGGACTAATGGAAGTACTAAACAAAGAATAGCGAGATTAAATTCAGAATTGGGTAAGGTAACTACCGCTTTGAAAGATCTTCAAAAAGAATTGGAAGCAAAGGAAGAAGAATTGGAAAAAAAGAAAGGGGAATGTCAAAAGTTAAAAGAGGAGATAGAAAAACTAAAAAAAGCAATCGCCGATATGACTCCTCGATCTACCCTTCCTCCGATAATGGAATTAGTGATCGATGAAGCTTTCATTTCCGCAAAAAAGAAAACGACTACAAGTACCGCTGTCCAAACTACGAAACCAACTAGCACAACTACAATTGCTCACCCGAATAAACCATTTATTATAATGAGGACAGGAGAGAGAACTGTAAGTGAAGATGGTGAAGTAGATCAGAAATTGGATCTGTGGTTTAGGTTTTACAAAATTATGGATAAGACCCAAACTCCAAATAAATGCATGGTCGTAGGTTGGGCTATAAATGAAGCAGGTGCTCCAATTTCAAAATTGAAATCTATTGAGTGTAAAATTGATTGCTCCCAAACCAAATTTTCAATTCTAAGACCAGATGGATCAAAATCTGACACTATTGAAATAAAAAAAGAAGGAGAGAAGTATAAGGTTTATGTAAATGATAAACCAGCTGGTGGGGTGTATGAAGCTACGACAGTAAAACTGGTGATTCCCAAACAAGCTCCACTAACTGTTTCTATTCATTTTGAATTAGGAGATACACCTCCTTCCGTAGCAGTCGGCGATCATACCGTATCAAATATTAGCTATAATCAGGAGACCCAAACCCTTGAATTTGATGTTGAAATCAATGGGAAAAGTTATCATGTCAAAATAGTAATAAAAGCACATGGCGAAAAAATAATCACGGTGGATAAAAATGCACCGTATGCGGAGTCTAATATAATTTTTAAAGGGGGCTATGATGAGATTGGGATCAGACAAAGTGAGTGGTCATTCAATCTTGAATCTGGAGATGTGACAGTTTGGAGAGAATATCAGGATACTACTATTAGTTTTAACCGACCAGGATTATCTGTTTTAACTGATGATGAAATATTGGATTCCTATGATTTACCTGAAGGATTTTTTAATGACAAGTCTCCTCTTATAACACCCCTTCAGCATACTCCCTACAATGTACCAACAGTTATTGAGGAAAAAGGAGACAAAGTATTGGATGAACAAGGAAGAAGCAATGAACTTATTTGGAAAATAAAAATGGATCATCTTAATCTAGAAGTTCTAGATGCATTTTCCGGATTTAGAATTTTAAAATATACAGGTGATTCTTCTTCACCAGTCGTTATCGATTTAGATAGTAGTACATTTTCATATTCGGATGATGAAATTGATCCTTACCAAAGTTATACTTATCATATTAATGCTGTAAGTGAAAATAGAGCGATATCTCCTTGTGGAAATACTTCAAGTTTTCCTATTTATAGTTATCCCAAAATCATAAAATTTGAACCAGATAGTGTTCCGATAGTACCTGAGTTGAAAAAACGCTTTCCATACTGGGTGATCCCAACTGGAGTAGTAGTAACAGGAGGAATTATATATGCATTGAATAGGGATTCAGGAGAAGAAAATGATTCTCCAAATGCCATTTGTAAAGATATTACCTTACCCTTAGATAATGATGGCACTACTACCTTAAATGCTATTCAGATAGACGCTGGAAGTACTGATGACAAAGGAATCACTTCACGTTCAGTTAATCCCCAAATGTTTAACTGTGATGATTTAGGGGTTCAAACTGTTACGCTAACGGTAACAGATGAAGATGGATTGTCAGATGCTTGTACCGCTCAAGTTACAATAATTGATCAGATCGCTCCAACTGCTGTATGCCAAGATATCACCGTAGAATTAGAGGCAAGTGGAACCGCAACTATTACTCCAGATATGGTGAATAATGGATCAACAGATAACTGTAGTCAAGTAACCTTTGAAATAGATAACAATACATTTACATGCTCAGATATAGGTACTCAGACTGTAACGATGACGGTCACCGATGATTCCGGAAATACCGCCTCCT
>CAJQQY010000117.1 GCA_905480595.1 uncultured Saprospiraceae bacterium
ATTCCAACTCAGCAACTACTCTCACACGGAATGTATTTTTTCCAAATTCAGTCTAGACAAAAAATATTACAAACTGAAAGATTAATTTTTCTAATTGACTAAATTTTTTCGAATTAATTTGTAGGATTTTAAGGTGTGCTAAATCTAAGGTCTTGTGATGAATTTCACAAGGCCTTAGGTTTTCTTTTGATCATTCAAAAGATAATAACCCAATTATAAAATTTGACTGAGCTGAATTTTCATTTACCACAAATCATTAGAAAGAGGTCATAAATAGATATTTGGAAAAAATAATAAAAGGCTGCATTTATCTCCACGTTGAATTTGTTCATAAAAAAAACGTTACAATTAAATCTACAACAGTTCGAAATATTTTCAAAACTGTAACATATCCTACATAATAAAGATTCTGATTAAGTTGCTTTTTGGGAATCATTGACTGGTTAGGAAAAGTACACAAACTTTCCAAATCAACTTCCAATATTTGAAAGAAAGGAAAAATGGAATCTACGAAAAATCGGACCTACTATTAGGATAATGTATTAAATTTAGAGTGGTGAAATACTCAATATTTAATCATCAAGCTAATGTTAAAAATAATGGATGAAACTTCAATTTATTAATAAAGACCTAATTCCAATTTCATATTTTGTTTACAAAAAAAGATCATCTTTGTATTTGAAAAGATAATCATATGAAACGTAAAATAGAAATAGTTATTCTTTCCGATACTCACTTGGGAACTTTTGGTTGCCATGCAAAAGAGTTATTGAGTTATCTACGAAGCATAGAGCCTGAGATGCTTATTTTGAATGGCGATTTCATTGATATTTGGCAATTTAGTAAAATCTATTTTCCAAAATCACACCTTGCAGTTATTCATGAGGTGATGAAAATGGCTCTATCTGGAACTAAGGTTTATTATATCACAGGTAATCATGATGATATGCTGCGCAAGTTTTCTGATTTTTCTAGTGGTAATATTCACTTGCGAGATAAGCTGGTTTTACAGATGAAAGGTGAAAAGTATTGGATATTCCATGGAGACGTTTTTGATGTTTCCATTAAACATACCAAGTGGTTGGCAAAGATGGGCGCGAACGGATATGGATTGCTCATTTTGTTGAATCGCTTGGTTAATAGATTCCGGAGAGGGCTGGGCATGTCCCGAATGTCCTTTGCCGGAAAAATTAAATCGAGTATAAAAAAGGCAGTTAAATATGTGGATGACTTCGAAACGACTGCAATTAATTTGGCCTTTGAAAATAATTATGATTATGTGGTTTGTGGGCATATTCATAAGCCGGTAATCAAGCAAGAAACAAAAAATAACAAGACACTTACATATATGAATTCTGGGGATTGGATGGAGAATTTGACAACACTTGAGTATAATTTTAACAAGTGGGTGATCTATAAATATGATGATTTAGATTATCAGAAAATTAATCGACGATTGAGAATTAGAGAAAACGATGAGTTTGAAATAGAGCCGTCCTTATATTCAAAAGTAACGGATTTTAAAAATATACATCGCATTTGATTTGATTTTGGAAAAGTAACTATTTTTTTCATAATGACTGATAAGGGTTAGGAAATTCCTTTATTGGTCATTTTTTATTTAATTTGTTTTTTTTTACACTTCTTTATTTTTATCAAAAAAACTATGGGCGGAGATTGGAAAGAAATGTTTAATGCTGCATCAGATGGTGATATTGAATTAGTAAGGTATCATCTGAAAATGGGAGTTGATCTCAATTATCAACATCCTGAATATATGACCTCAGTATTGATTGAATGTATTCGATTGGGAAAAACGGAGATGGTGAAATTCCTTTTGGAAAATGGAGCTGACCCAAGTGCGACGGAAGGATTTGGAAGTACGACTACTTTGAGTATCGCCAAATCCGAAAAAAATCATCAAGCTGTTCATCTCTTAAATTCATACCTAATGAAAAACAATTCAAACGAATCCATCCGAATTAATAAAGTTTTACTCACAGGAGGGAATCGAGGGATCGGAAAAGCAATCGCTCAAAAATTATTGGAAGAAAGTCATGAAGTAATTATCGTTTGCAGAAGAGAAACCGAAGGAAAGGCAGTTGCAGAAGAATTAAAATACACGACAGGTAATCCAAAAGTATCAATTATTCAAGGAGATTTATCAAGCATTCAAAAATGTAAAACTTTAATTGAAAAAATTAAAAGTGAACATTCAGGTATTAATATACTCATCAATAATGCAGGTGTTTGGATGATGGAAAAAAAGCTAAATGAAGATGGATTAGAAATGAGTTTTATGATAAATTATTTAGCACCTCATATGTTGTGTCAAGGTTTATTTCCAGTTTTAAAAAATAATCAACCTGCGAGAATTGTCAATGTCAATTCTGGGCTTTATCTCAAAGGAGGATTAGATATTGAAAAAACACCTTATGGGTTGGATTTTGGATCCATAAAAACTTATGCGAGTTCTAAGTTTTGTAGCATGATGTCGAGTATTGATTTTGCTAAAGAAATAGAAGGAAGTGGAGTCACGATTAATGCAGTTCACCCTGGTGTCATAAATACTGGTTTGGGCGACTCACCGAAGTTTTTGAGTAAGGTAGTAAGTTTATTTAAACGATTTTGGAAGTCTCCTGAATATGGAGCTGCAGCACCAACTTGGTTAGCTTTGAGCGAAGAGTTGGAAGGTGTAAATGGAAACTATTATAACGAAAAAGAAAAGAATGAATATATTGATGAAGTGAAAAATGAAAAATTAAGAGAAACACTTCGAATAAAAACAAAGGAATTTTTAAATAAATAAAATTATTCTTCTTCGTCTTTTTTCATTTTTCCAGAGTCTTGTTTTTCTCTCATTTCATATAAAACGGCGGAAATAATTTCATTGTCTTCTTGATCCAAATCACTAGGTTTATTTTTTTGATCTAACACAATTTCTGAATCTAAAATTTCTTCATCTTTAGTAAGTGGTTCAATCGGAAATTTGTTTTTAAAAGGGGAAACTTCCTGATGGTGAGTGATAAATTTTCGAGAGAAAAATAAACCTCCGAGCAAAACAAAGGTGGCCAAAATCATCAACCAATCATCATATCTTTGAAAAAGGAAGAAGTCATATAATCCATGAACAGCAACTGCTAAGAAGAACCCAATCGAAATGTATTTAATCAAATTGGCTCTATCGAATTTTGCCAAACCAACATAGTAACCCAGAATAACTCCAAAAACAGCATGTGAAGGAACCGCTGTAAAATCTCTAACAATTGCCAAAGTAATATCTGCTGGCATGGAGTAAACTATATTTTCTACAATCGCAAAACCCATCCCAATCATCACCGCATAGACGATTCCATCCATCGGTTCATTAAATTGTTTAAGGTTAAAAGGAATAGCGAGAAGGATGATGAGTTTTAAAAGTTCTTCAACTAAAGCAGTTCTAATAAATGCGGAATAAAATAATACACCAAAATGTGTATTTGGATCAAGATTGTTTCGTTCGACAAAAGGAGTGATCAAGTCATCCATAAATCCCTCACCAATTCTAGCTGCATAAAAAATAGCAACACCTAAACCAAAACAAATTGCTAATAATGGAATCGGTTCTTTTTCATGTTTGTCAAGTTTGACGATGAAATAACAAATCAATAATCCAGGAACTACTGATGCTAATAATGTGAGGATAAAAGTCAAATGTTTATCGTTTTGTTAGTTTCAATTTTTGAAAAATCAGTACAAAATTTTATGAATTGCTTGATTATTTTTCGAGTCTTTTTTGTGGCTTCAAACATCCCCATATGGCCAACTCCTTCTAAAACATGAATATGTGCAATATTAGGAAGCGCAGTTTGTTCCATACTTTTATCAAAAGGAACAACCTCGTCATCTTTCCCAATGATAAATAAAACTGGACATTTTATTCCTTCCAAAACTTCAGAATTATCAGGTCGATTCATCATCATTTCTAACCCACCAATAATTCCTGCTTGCGGGAATGAGCTCGCTCGGTGAATCATTTTATTTACCAAAAAATTATTACTACTCAAAAATGCCGGAGGAAATAAATTAGGAAATAATTGCTTCACATAATGGAAGTGGCTATTCTTTTTGATAAATTCAATGGACTTCATTCGGCCTGCTTTTTTCTCCTTAGTATCAGCATTTGGAAAAGAATGAAAAAGACCTAAACCATTTAAACTCGATTCATATTTTTTGGCAAAAGCCAAACTTACATATCCTCCCATCGAGTGTCCGATCAAAGTACATTTTTTAATTTCCAAATGATCTAAAACGGATTTTACCACATCCGCAAATAATTCTACGGAAGGATTTTCAATTGGTTCGGAACTTCCGAATCCAGGTAAATCTATTCGAATAATTTTATTGGATTTGAAAACAGAAGTGAAATCGTCCCAAACTGAACTGTCTTCACAGAAACCGTGCAAGAAGACAACAGCTGCTCCTTTACCTCTGGAAGAGTAGTTGATTTTTTGTTCTTTGAAATTTATTTTTGACATAGTTTCTCTAGTCGGTTATCATATAGTTGGCGCTAAAATACTCCAATCATATCTGGCAACAAAATTTTGATAATTATTTGCTTGGCCGATTTTTGGGAAATCCAAAATCGTATTTTTTAGTTTTTGGAAAAATGAATTGTTCGTGGGATAAAAATGTGGAGCATGAAAATTCGAAGGGATATGTTCAGGATAAGCTAATCTGTTTGGCAAGATAGGAAAACATTTGGAATACATTGCCTCTATTACGCTCCCTCCAAAAAAAAATCTTGATTGCTCGACACAGTTAATATATCTGATTGTCAAAGTAGTTGAGCATATGTTTCCCAAATTTTAGCAAAGCCCTAATGAATAAGATTACTCACTAAAAAAGTGTTTGTTTTTCAAAAGTTATATATTTAAATTTTTATGCTAAAAATCACATCTAATTAATTTAAACTCATTTTTCATTTCCTCTAAATTCCCTACCTTCAACGTTCTAAAAAAAATAAAAGATTAGTGTCCACCAATCCAACTCAAAAATACCAATCTCCCAACCAACGCGCTTGGAGTAGATTTCTCAAAAATAAACCAGCATTATTTGGTTTAGGGTGGATTGCTTTGTGTGTTGTAATTGCATTGTTAGGATATTTGATTTCGCCCGATTCGACGCCCAATGCAAATGACCAAATGCCAGATGTCGCTTTAAAAAATCCTGGGTTCTCCATTCAAGTTTTAAAAGTCAGAAAGAATCAAGAATATGAAAGTCAAAACTTTTTGACAACGATGATTTTTGGAAAAACAAATCCATACCGAATGGTTCCGATCAATAATTTTGAATTTGTAGGTGACTCAATTGTTGTAGAGGAATATGCAGGATGGGATTCCGAATTTAATGAATTAATCGAAGGAACTCCTCGGAATTTTCATTTAGCAGATGTAGTTTTTCCTATCGAACCAAATAATGTGTCCTTTCAATATGAAGGAGAAAATATTGCCTTCAAAACAATAGATGGAGCGAATCAAAAAACATCTTTAGCAGATTTTGAAAAAATAATTCGTCAAGATTTGATGATAAAAAAAACGTATTTGCTTGGAACAGATTTGTATGGACGAGATATGTTGAGTCGATTACTTTTAGGTGTAAGAATTTCACTTTTAGTTGGTTTAATTGCAGTTGGAATTTCTTTGACAATAGGTTTGTTGCTAGGTTCATTGGCAGGTTATTTTGGAGGACGAATTGATGATTTTATCATGCTATTGATT
>CAJQQY010000118.1 GCA_905480595.1 uncultured Saprospiraceae bacterium
GTTATCCCTTTTTTTACAAACCAAGCTGTCTCATCATAAAAAAGGAAAACTACTGGCGCTTCTTCAATCAAAATATTATCCATTTGATTATACAAGTCATAACGTTTTGCATCATCATTTTCATTTAATGCTTTTTCGTAAAGTGCATCAAATTCAGAATTTTTAAATTGAGTATAATTTGGTGGCGCAGGATTTTTCCCATAAAAAACAGTCAAGAAACTTTCCGCATCTGGATAATCAGCAATCCAACTTCCCCTAAAAAATGGCGCTTGCCCATTCTTCATTTTTTCACGAAGTGTGGCAGATTCTTCCAATTCAATTTGAACTTTTACACCTATATCTTCCCATTGTCGAGCGATAAATGTACACAAATCTTCGTAGTCTTTGGTCGATAAAAGTTCGATGGTTGGCAAGTTTTTTCCATTTGGAAAACCTGCTTCTGATAATAATTGTCTCGCTTTGTCTGGATCAAAATTATAGCCGATTGCTTGAGTCGCAGAAAACGAAGGAAGTCCGATTGGAGTGAATCCTGAGTTCGCAGGTTTCCCAACTTTGTTCCGCATCGTCCGTAACATTTTTTCTCGGTCAAACCCATAATTAAGTGCTTGACGAATTTTTTTATTGGTCAACGGATTATTTGCTTCTCCATTAAATCGCATTCCTAAATACTCAGAATTCAAAAATGGAGATTTTAAAAACGTCAATTTCTCTGATTGCTTGGACAACAACTCTCCTTCCGAAGAAAGCAATTCATTGACAAAAGAAGATTCTAAACCAGACATGAAATCTGTTTTTCCAGCAATTAACTCTAGATATGCCGTCTTTCGATCTCCGACAAAAGAAACTCGAACTCCATCCAAATATGGCAACGCTTGACCATTTTCTTTCTCGAAGTAACTTGTATTTTTTGTTAAAAATAAAGACTGATTTTCCAACCATCTTTTAAACTTAAATGGCCCTGTACCAACTGGATTTTTTCGAAAATCTGCTCCATACTTTTCCACCGCTTCTTGAGGAACAACCGAACAATATTGCATCGTCAAAATTCCCAACATCGGTCGAAATGGCTTTGCCAATTTCACCACAAACGTCTGATTATCAATCGCTTGAAATGGATTTCCTTCTGCTACTCTTCCATTAAAAATCCAACCTCCAGGTGAATTGATCGAACCTTTCCAAACTCTTTCGAAACTAAAAACGAAATCTTCAGCAACAACTTTTCGTCCTTTTTTATTTGGAAATGCTCCATTGTCATGGAAGAAAACATCATCTCTTAGGTTAAAAGTATAAGTCAATCCATCCTCCGAAATCGTCCAACTTTTAGCTATACTCGGTTGAATATTTAAACCATCATCTAACTGAACTAATCCATTATATAAATGGTCAATAGCCCAGATATTTGCTTGACTTTTGGCAAAAGCAGGATCGAGCGAGGTGACGCTTCGATGTTGAATGTAATGGAAAACTTTCCGTTCGGTCGAAGAGGAGCTGCTTTCTTCTCCCTCTCCGCAAGAAAAAAGTAAAATGATGCAAAAGAATACAAAAGCTGATTTATACATATATCTGTGTTTTAATATTTTTGCAAAAAACGGAATAAAATGACAATTAATTGAATGTTGCATTAAGCAATTATCATATTTTTGCGGAACAATGGAGTAATGGGCAACCTGAAACCTGACTCCTATTAAAAAAAACAAAATAACTGAATTATGAATTTCAAATTACTTTTTTCTTTACTCCTTTTAGTTGGAGTTTGGAGTTGCGACAACTCAACTACAACAGAAACTAAACCTGATGATAAAAAAACAGAAGAGCACGATCATGGGTCTGGCGATCATTCTGGCCATGGACATGGCGAGGCTCCAAAAAGTGCGATGGATTCTACCACGCTTCTTTACCCTGGTGAAACTCACATTGCAAACCTAAAGCAATTAACTTTCGGAGGTGACAATGCTGAAGCTTATTTTAGTTTTGACAATAAAAATTTGGTTTTCCAAGCAACTAATGAAAAATGGGGAACGGAATGTGATCAAATTTATACAATGCCAATTTCAGGATATGAAGGTGATATGCCAAAACTAATCAGTACCGGAAAAGGCCGAACAACTTGTTCTTATTACATGCCTGGTAATCAAGAAATCATTTACTCTTCTACTCATCTTGGTAATGAGGCTTGTCCAAATGCTCCTCGGTCAGTCAATGGGAAATATGTTTGGGGTATTTTTTCTGACTTCGATATTTTTGTAGCTGACTTAGATGGAAATATCAAAAAGCAATTGACTAATTCTCCAGGTTACGATGCAGAACCAACGATTTCTCCTGATGGAAAAACGATTGTTTTTACTTCGACTCGAACTGGTGATTTGGAATTGTGGACAATGAATATTGATGGTACCGATCAAAAACAAGTGACAAAAGGTTTAGGTTATGATGGTGGTGCATTCTTTTCACCTGATAGCAAAAAATTATTGTTCCGAGCTTCTCGCCCACAGACTGATGAAGAGCAAAAGGTTTATAAAGATTTCTTGAAGCAAGATTTGGTTCAACCAACAAATATGGAATTATATGTTTGTAATGTTGATGGATCTGATTTGAAAAAAATTACTGATTTAGGAGGTGCTAACTGGGCTCCATTTTTCCATCCTTCACAAGAGAAAGTAATTTTTGCATCTAATCATAAAAGTGTAGGAAAAGGTCGACCTAAATTTAATTTGTATATGATCAATTTGGATGGAACCGGATTGGAACAAATTACACATGACGATGTTTTTGATGCCTTCCCAATGTTCTCCCCTGATGGGAAAAAATTGGTTTTTTCATCAAATAGAAATAATGGGGGTACAACTGATACAAATGTATTTATCGCTGATTGGGTGGAATAAACGAGTAATTGGTTAACTTGTCTAATAGTTAATCAGGTCTTAAAAAAGTGATTGTCTAAACTCAGACAATCACTTTTTTAATTTTTAACATATTAGAAAGACTCTTTGTGACTTATTATCGTCCAAAAGGTTGTAATAAATGATTACGGAATATTTTTTGAATCTTAATATGTTGAGAGTTTTGTCAGCGAAACCGCACCTAAATCTTAATAATAGTTAAACTTATTTTAAAGTCTCTACCTCAAATGCTCTAAGGTTTGTAATTGTGGTTATGAGTTTGTTATTTTTGCTTGGTGAGAATCGGTAGAATTATCGATCCTAAAAACATACTAATCCTTTTTATAATGAAAAATAAACTAATTCCTTTTCTACTAGTCTTTGCAACCTTTTGGAGTTGTACAATTTCTTTCGGGCAAGTAGATAAAAAAAGTAGCGATAAAATCAATTGGATGACTTGGAGCCAAGTCGAAGATGCATTGAAAAAAGAAAAAAGAAAAGTCTTTGTTGATGTGTATACTGAATGGTGTGGCTACTGCAAACAGATGGATAAAACGACATTTAAAGACAAAGGTATTATCAAATATATCAATGAAAATTTCTACGCTGTAAAATTTGATGCCGAACAACGGGAGACAATTACGCTCGACGGAAATAAATATAAATATGTTAAAAGTGGAAAACGAGGATATAATCAGTTAGCAGCTGATCTCTTAAAGGGTCGATTGTCTTATCCAACCATCGTTTTCCTAAATGATGATTTATCTTTAATTCAACCTATCCCAGGATATTTGAAGCCTGAGAAAATGGAAGTTATCCTAACTTATTTTGCAGATAATAATCATAAAAAAACTCCTTGGACTCGATATGAAAAAAGTTATGTTCCCATGAAAAAACGAGCAAAACTAAAAGTTAAAAAAGAGAATAATACTCAATTAGCTTTGCCAGGGAAAAATTAAACCTCCAATTTTTTAACAATAAAAAAGCATTGTCGAATTAACGACAATGCTTTTTTTATTTTACAATTCCTTGAAGTTAAAACCAACTATTCTTACTCCTTCTTCTCGTTGTTCGGATTCCTAGCGCACCAAGCAAACCTCTCGTCACTTCTCGAATAATCGTTTTTCCAGCAGAGCTACTAGTTACTTTTTCAATGATACTTTTTTCACTTCTACGAGATCGAGAGGTTACTTTTTTAGCTTTCTCTTGCTGCTTTTGTAACTCAGCTTGATGTTCTTTTTGCTGCGACAATTCGATTTTTTCATTCAAAACTTCGTAAGCACTTTCTCGATCAATCTCTTCATTATATTTATTTATGATGACAGATTTCCTAATGATCGCATCAATTTCTTTGTCGGTCAAAACATCCATTCTCGATTGAGGTGCTCGCAATAAAGTATGAGCCAAGGGAGTCGGAATACCTTTCTCATTTAAAACAGTTACCAGCGCCTCCCCTATTCCGAGTTCCGTTAATAGTTCCTCCACATCATAGTAATCAGAGTCAGGATAGTTTTGTGCAGAAAGTTTAATTGCTTTTCGATCCTTAGCTGTAAATGCACGAAGTGCATGTTGGATTTTCATTCCCAACTGTCCTAAAACATCATCTGGAATATCTGTAGGATTTTGAGTTACAAAGAAAAGTCCAACTCCTTTTGATCGAATTAATTTTACGATTGCTTCAATTTGTTCAAGCAAGGCTTTAGATGCATTTTGAAAAACCAAATGGGCTTCATCGATAAAAATCACCAACTTAGGTTGTTCCAAATCTCCTTCCTCCGGAAACGAAGCATAAACCTCTGCTAACATTTGCAACATAAAAGTCGAGAACAACTTTGGTTTATCCTGAATATCAGTCAATCGTAATATTGAAACCATCCCTTTACCATTTTCATCCAATCGAGTCAAATCATCTACATCAAAAGATCGCTCTCCAAAGAATATATCAGCACCCTGCTGTTCTAATTCTACAATCTTTCGAATGATGGCTCCAGTCGATGAAGTTGACATTCTACCGTATTCACCTTGCACCTCATCTTTTCCTTCTCCAGTCATCCATTGCAAAACTTTTCTAAAATCTTTTAAATCTAAAAGCGGTAAACTATTATCATCACAATACTTAAAAGCAACTGCAACAATTCCAGATTGAGTATCTGTCAAATCCAAAATTTTGGAAAAAAGAACTGGTCCAAATTCTGTAACCGTTGCTCTCAGTCTCGCACCTTTTTCATCTGACAAAGTCAAAAATTCCACAGGACTAGTTCCCGCTTCAAATGGAATTCCAATCTTTTCATGTCGTTCATCAATTTTTGGGTGTCCAGCACTCGCTGCTGCAATTCCACTCAAATCACCTTTGATATCCATCAATAATACTGGGACACTATTTGCTGAAAGTTGCTCTGCCAAAATTTGCAAAGTCTTGGTTTTTCCTGAACCAGTTGCCCCTGCGATGAGTCCATGACGGTTCATCATTTTTAATGGAATCTTTATCAAAGAATTGGTTTGAGCTTCTTTGTCTAACATTGCTCCACCAAGGGTAATTGAACTTCCTTTAAAAGTGTAGCCTTTATAAATATCTTCTATAAACTTTGCTTTATCTGCCATCTGTCTGATTTTTAATTTAATTTTTTGCTTGGGAAAATATTATATCTTTTCGACTCTCATTCCAAAGATAGTCACTTCATTAATTATTTTTTAACTGTTTTGCTTTTTCAATTCTAGCGCGTTCTTTATTTCCATCCACTCTCCATGATCTCACATCATATTTGCTTTCTAATTTCGCTTGCTCTTCGACATCTATTTGAGGAAAAAAATCAATCCCTGTAATTTCTTCTACCTCGTCAATGCTCAAAGCATAATCCATCATCGGAAGCGTTCCGATTTCATTCGGCATCAAAAAAGCTATTCCTTTCAAACTAGGTTGGGTGTAATCCAAAATCACTTTATAATATTCCTCTGGCACCGACACTTTGTTGGGACCAATTTTATCCAAAATTCCTCGAGTCAAAACTGGTCCTGAAATCACATAAATGTGTTTATTATCCCAAGCCCAATCTCGAACACTCTCCTCTAGTTGCCTCCAAACACCTGAATTAAAATTCCGAATCTGTGGACTCATATTACTCAAATAAAAAGTTTCAGACATCGCTTTTTCATTGAATGCCATATCGCCAGCCGGAACTAAATGTCCTCGATCATAACCACTTCCTCGATAATCATTTTTAACCGCCGATGCTTTTCTAACTTTTGGGTCAGGTCTAAAGTCACCACTTCTTGGGACATTTTTTATTCTAATACTTTCTTTGGTTAATTCATAGGCTACCCATTCTGGTTGCTCATGTTCCTCATTATACGACATGGCATAATAGGTATGTTTGATGATTTGACCAGTTGTAGAAGTTGGGAAAAAGTCAGTAGGCAAAACATACCCATCACCGTCAAATTCAATTTCTATCTTTTTATCTTTTTCATCTACAATTGGTTCGGATGTTTCCCCTAAATTAAAGGTAGAGAACAGATAAGTTAGTAAACCTAATATACCTGCGAAAACAACTGATTTTGAAAGTAATCCGCCGCCACTCGCCTTATCATGATTCCTTCTTAATTTTGCCATAATATTTTTATTGATTTTAAAATCAAATGTAAGAATTTACATTTTCAATTCAATAAAATAAAAACGGGAATGAATACACCTGTTTAGATGTATTCATTCCCGCTGCTTTTTTTACAAAAATATAAAATTCTATCTAAAATTTTATTTATTCTTCTTACGCTTCTTTTTTTCTGCTTCAATCGCTTCCTGCTTCTTTTTCTGCTCTTCTAGCATCGAAGCCATTCGTTCTTGGAAACCACCTTTCTTCTTCGGCTTCTTTTTATTTTCTTCTAATTCCAGTTTGATTTTTTCATGGTCGATGATGAAATTTTTAGTCACCAAAGTTTGTCCAATATTAAAAAGGTTACTGAAAAATAAATAAGCTGTCAATCCTGATGCATAACTATTAAAGAATCCCATAAACATAATCGGCATCATATATTGCATATATTTCATTGCCGCTGGCTGTCCTGAGAAATCCATATGCTTAGTATTATAATAAGTGTACAAAACTGTTGTCACCGCCCAAAGCAAGGTGAATAAACTTAAATGTGAACCTACCATCGGAATTTCAAATGGCAACTGGAAAAATGCATCGTAAGATGAAAGATCACTTGCCCACAAGAAACTTTGCTGTCTAAATTCAATACTCGCTGGAAAGAAACGATACAATGCAATCCAAATCGGCATCTGCAAAAAGATCGGCAAACAACCTCCCATCGGATTTACCCCATACTCTCGATACATTTTCATGCTCTCCATTTGTTGAGCTTGAGAATCATCTTTGAGTTTCTCTTTCATTTTGGCTAACCTAGGTTTCAACGCAGCCATTTTTGATTGAGAGTACAACATTTTATAGGTCAAAGGATATAAAACCAATTTGATTAAAAAGGTCAATACCAAAATTACGATCCCCATACTTCCTATAAATCCTGAAAGGACATTAAACAAAGGCCGAACGATCCATCGGTTGACAGTTCCAAATACACTTTTTCCAAAAGGAACAATGTCTTGTAATTCGTTGTCAAAAGCTGCTAATCGGTCAAACTCATTTGGCCCGATATACATTTTCATTGCAAATGTTTCCGATGAAGTTTGACCATAAGGAATTTTGATTTTTGAATCTAATATTTTCAAATCAGCATCTTCATCAGTCAACATTTTAGTAGTCATAAATGCTGATTGGAATGGTTTCCCATTTGTCATCAATGAACTATTAAAAAACTGATTGGAATGTGATAACCAAGAGACTGGTTCTCCATCTGCATCTTCTTCCCCATCGCTGGTACAAGAACAATAACTCATATCGTCCTCTGCGGGTTTGAAATAAGTACTTGAATAAATTCTTTCGTAGTAAGTACTTTTTTCTAATTTCCCTAAGTAATTTTTCCATTCCAACTCGATACTTGATTCTCCAGATTGTAAAATACTATTCAATCCTTCAAACTTAATATCATAAGCCAATTCATAATTATCAGGACTCAAAGAGTACTTTTGCTCAAAATATCTTCCATCTCCAGCATCAGCTCGGAATGTGATCGTATTGTCATCTTTCTGAGTTTTAAAAAATAAATCACCAGATCGAACTTTTCCAGTTCCTTGGATTGGAAAAACATAATCAAATCGATCTTTTTGATCTTCCATTAACTTTAATGCTGACTTGATATTTTCTCCAGTTGAATCAGGCAATAAAGTATGATACTCTTTCAATAAAACCTCTTTGATTTTTCCTCCTTTACTTGAAAAAGTAACTTTTATCAAATCGTTCTCTAAAATAGGATTCTCTTCTGTTCCTGTCCCTGCTGAAGCAAAATATCCATATCTTTTACCTAATTCTAACTCTCGCAAAGAATCTGGCAATTCTGTGGGAGATATTGATGCATCAGCAATTGAGTTGCTTTTTGCGTCACCGCCATCTGCATTGATAGTTTGTTGAGCGAGTTCGATCGAATCACGAAGTCTATTTTCCTCAGCAATTTGCTCCTCAGTAGGTTGGTTTAATTGCATATATGCCATTAAGCATATAAAAATCAAGACCATTCCAATTAAATTATTCTTATCCATTTTTTAATTTTGATAGTTAGTTGCCGATAATTAATAGTTAATTTGTTAAAAATGTTCAAAAACAGGCAATAACTGTGTTTTTCTCAAAAAGCTCCGCAAAGGTACAATTTTGTTGATTTTATAATAAACATATGGATGATATTTCAAGGAATATAGACCAACAACTTCGAGATGCTTATTTAGCCACAACTTATGAAGTCAAACATTTAGGCTTACAGCTAAGAATTGGTGAAGAAAACTGGCATTTAGAGGAATTTCTCATCGATAACAATGTTTTCTCTTGGGCATTCATTTCTGCTTGGAATCCCTTCTCTCAACAACTTCCTTCTTTAGAAAATGAAAATCGACATTTAAAATTTGTAGAATTTGCTAAAAAGAAACAATGGATCTTCGCAGAAGGCTTTGGAGTTCCACAGAATGAAGACTGGCAAGCTGAAAAAAACCTGTTTTTATTAGATATTTCGAGAGATGAAGCGATTAATTTGGGTAAGATGTTTGAGCAAAATGCCATTGTTATTGGTCGATTAGGTAAAGCTCCTGAGTT
>CAJQQY010000119.1 GCA_905480595.1 uncultured Saprospiraceae bacterium
CTCCAATTGGAAATGATGGAACTGCAACAGTAACAGCAACAGGTGGAACTCTACCATATGAATACATTTGGAGTAACGGCGGAATGACTCCAACGATTACAGGTTTATCAGTAGGAACTTATACAGTAACTGTGATTGATGACAATGGTTGTTTTGCTGTGGATCAAGTAGAAGTTAATTCTTCAGTTCCTACAGGTGATGTTAATATTGGAGACTACGTTTGGTTTGATACTAATCGAGATGGAATCCAAGATGCTGACGAAGTTGGATTCAATAATGTAATGGTGAAATTATTGACAGCTGGTCAAGATGGAACTTTCGGAACACCAGATGATGAAATCGTTGCTACCGAAACTACTTCTAATAATCCAGCATTGACTGGTGCGGGTTACTACTTATTTGAAAATGTAGCAGCAGGAACTTATCAAATTGAATTTATGCTAAGTAGTTTACCTAATGACTATATGATCACATTGGCGAACCAAGGAACGGATGACAATATAGATAGTGATGCGAATCCATTGACTGGAAGAACACCAACATTTACAGTTGTTGCAGGTCAAATGGATGACTTAAGTTTCGATGCAGGTGTTCACCCAGAATGTAATAATGTAAATACAGGTGGAGCAATTGGAGAGACACAAACAATTTGCGTTGGAGAAACACCTGACTTAATTGTAAATACCATCTTACCTATGGGGGGTGGCGGAGATTTGGAATACATCTGGTTGGTGAATACAACTGGAAGTCCCTTCTCATCTACTGATCCCAACTGGACAATCATTCAAGGTTCAACAGATGAATTCTATCAACCTGGACAGATTTATCAAAATACTTATTTTGTAAGATGTTCAAGAAGAGAAGGGTGTACAGATTATATTGGAGAAACTAATATCGTTGCGATTTTGGTAACACCATTACCAACTATCGAAATCGAGCAAGCTCCTTCAAGTCTTTGTTTAAGTGAAGAAGGAAGTTTCCAAGCAGCTTACGCAGGTGCTGTTGCAACTTACTTCTGGGACTTCGGTGACGGTGCTTCTCCTCAAACTTCAACACAAAGAAATGTGTACAATGTAGGTTACAGTTCTACTGGAATCAAAACGGTAACATTGACTGTTGAAAATATGGGTTGTTCAATTTCAACAATTTATGAACTTGAAGTAGTCAATTGTTTGAACAATTTTGAATTCACGAATTTCTCTGCAGCTGTAACTCCAAATGGAACAGAAGTTCTGTTAGATTGGACAACTCGATACGAAGTGAATGAAAGCCGTTATTACTTAGAACACTCTAAGAATGGTGATGACTTCCAAACTTTTGAATTGAGAAATGCTAACGGAAGTGCTCAAGAGTATAACAGTTATCAAGCGATTCACGCAGATCCATATTACGGAGTTAACCACTACCGAGTTAAATATGTTGATGCGGATGGAGAAATTACCTACTCACGGGTTGAAGTTGTAGTATTTGATAATGGAACGAGAGATATTCATGTACATCCAAACCCAGTAATTGATTTCACTTATGTTGAATTCTTAACTGAATTGACAGAAGATGCAACAATCGAAGTGGTTGATATGGCAGGAAGAGTTCTTTCATCTCAAATTGCTGCTGAAGGCTTCAGAACTTATCGAGTGAATTTAGCAAATTATCCAGCAGGTACTTACTTGATATGGGTACGCTATAATGATTACCGAAAAGATGTGGAACGGGTAGTGAAAATTACGGAATAATTTTTTTGGAATAATAGTTTAGTTAACAAATGAATGCGGTTGTCGAAGTGATTCGGCAACCGTTTTTTTTAATGTAGGAAGTTAAAAAAAGCGGCACCCCAATCATCAAGGCCACCGCTTTTAATATATCCATTTAAAATCATCTTCTCTTTTAAAATCGAAATAAAACATAATCCTTGCCGAGTAATTGATTCACTCGTTCTGAATTAATATTGGCAGTCAATTGAACGACCATATCTCGATAAGGAGTTTCATTGGCTGGTGAATCAATCATATATGCCAAGTCCAAATGCTTTTCCGCTAATTCATAATTTTGCATCGCATGGAATTCCATCGCAAATCCGTAAAAAACTAAAGGTAATTTTTTGTTTGCTGCCACTAAGAATTCAGAGTCGGTATCTATCGAAATATGTGACACTAATTCTAGGCTTCCAAGTAATTCATTTCCTTTAGAATCTATATATGTTAAATCATCTTGTAACTCTCCACTTTCCCAAAAACTTATCATTTGAGTTCCATCGGAAAAAATATAGATCGCTTCTTCTACCAATAAACCATTTTCCCAATTCCCAATTAAAGTATCACCACTTTCCCAAACAATTAATCCTTCGCCAGCTCGAACTCCTTTTTCACTTTTTCCAATAAAACGACTGCCATCTTTTCGAGTAAATTTTCCATTCCCATCTGCCAAGCCATTTTTCCAATCACCTTCATAAACTTCGCCAGTCATTAATTCTATTTTTCCAAAACCATTCATTACATCATTTTCGAACTCACCAATATATTTGTGTCCAGCTGGAAAAGTATATAATCCTTTGCCTTCTTTAAAACCATTTGTCCATTCTCCATCATAGAAGCTACCATCATTATATTCCATGATACCAAGGCCTTCAGGGTAACCTCGAAAGAATTCACCTTTGTAAAATTCTCCATCTGGATAAGTGATTTTTCCTTCACCATGTGGTTTTCCAAAACGAAAATCACCTGCGTAAATAGTTCCATCAACCCATTTTATTTTGCCTGAACAATTACGTTTGAGCATTGGACAGTCTGAATAAACTACTGTAGTTGAATCATTTTTTAATGAAAAATGATAGGTGAAAAGTTCGCTAGTCGAGGAGACATTATTAGAATTAGCGAACATCAGAATTGGCAAAAAAGCTACCAGGCCAATGGCAAATAGATTTCTCATTATGCGTTAGTTTAAGATAATATAGGGTCTTTAAAAATCTTTTTGGTTGGCTATGTTGACTGGATTTGCCAGATGGCAATTATTGTTTTTTGTAATGCAAAAATTAGGCGAGAGTGTGAAGGTTAAGTGGAAAATGAAATCAAAGTGTGACGTTGAATAATAATTGTTTTTTTTAAAAATAGAAAACTCATGGAATCCTCTCTATTTACATTTTTAAACAAAATCTTCATTTAGTTTTTCTCAAAAAAAAGTTTAAATTTGATTGTATTATTTTTTACCGAATAGAAAACAAACCAAAATGTCAACGAAAACTTACACACTCCTCAGAGGTGGTGAACCCATCACAATTACCAAAGAAGAAGAATTTTTCACAGCCATTATTCCTGATCGGAAAGCAGCTATCGAATTAGTCAGTCATTCGGAAGTGAAGCAAATGAAAAAGGTTTTTAACAATGTCTATAAAATAAAAACAACCAAAGGTTCACAGTCTAAATTGATGGATAAAATCCGTTCCAATGAAATGACGAAAACCATTGCTCATCACGCTTACTCACCTGTCGGAGATACCACAACTAGATATTATATCACCGATAAAATTATAATCAATTTTCAAAAAAGGACAAGCAAGACTAAGGTCAATGCTATTTTTGAAAAACATGGTTTACAGTTTTTAAAAGAATATACCGGTCGAGATTTGGGTTACTTAGTTCAGGTCACTAAGTCATCGGGTATGAATCCAGTTAAATTGTCCAATGTCTTGATTGAATACCCAGAGGTAGTTGCTGCTGAGCCAAATTTGGTGAATCGATTCATGAATTTTTATACACCAAAAGATGGTCATTTTAAAAGACAATGGCATCTGCATTCCAAAGATGATATTCAATTGGTTGCCAATGCAAGTGTCAATGCAACCAAAGCTTGGGATATTACAAAAGGTAGCCGAAAAGTAGTAGTCGCTGTCATCGATGATGGATTTGATATGGAACATCGAGACCTCAAAGGTGATGGAAAAAAAATCGTTCACCCTCGTGATTTTAAAGATGGAGACTTAGATCCTTCGCCAACCAAAAAGCATGATGATTATCACGGAACACCTTGTGCAGGAGTTGCGATAGGAGAGGAGAACGATTATGGAATAGTTGGAGTAGCTCCGAATTGTTCGTTTATGCCGATTCGGTTTGACTTAGCAGCTGACGACGATTTACTTTGGGAAATTTTTAATTATGCAGGAAAACATGCAGATGTAATTTCTTGTAGTTGGGGACCAGTTCCGGTTTATGCGCCACTTTCCAAATTACTAAAAGATAAATTTACAGAACTCACCTTAAAAGGTGGGCCACGCAAAAAAGGATGTGTAATTTGTTTTGCAGCAGGAAATTATAACGCACCTTTATATGATTCGAATAATCGAGACTTCCATTGGTTCCATCCAAGCTATAACCAAATTTTTAAAACACCTGGCCCAATCATTAATGGTAACTGCGTGCATCCAGATGTGATTGCCGTTTCTGCTTCCACTAGTTTGGGGAAAAAAGCTGCTTACAGTAATTGGGGAAAAGAAATTTCCATGGTAGCTCCGAGTAATAATTGGCATCCTTTAGATCCTCAAAAATTTGTTCCAGGAAGAGGAATTTGGACAAGCGACAATGAAAATGTTGGGACAGGTTTTACTGCCAATAATAAATACACAGGCGACTTTGGAGGAACATCAAGTGCGACTCCTTTGCTTGCAGGAATTGCTGCATTAGTTATTTCCGTTGATCCAAGTTTGACTGCCAAAGAGGTGCGGAAAATTATGGAATCTACTACTGATAAAATTGAAGATAAAGATGTGGACATTGTTTTAGGTCATAAAAAAGGAACGTATAAAAATGGTCACTCCGAATGGTTTGGTCATGGAAAAGTCAATGCCGCTAAAGCAGTTGCAAAAGCTAAAAAATTAAAAGAGGCTAAAAAGAAAAAAGACAAAGAAACGTCTACGCCTAAATTAATTTCTGCTAAAGCCATCACTAAAGGTATTTATATTATAACTGCGATGGTGAATCCAAAAGGAAAAGAAAGAGGAAATGAAACGGTTGCTTTGCTAAACGCGACCAACGAATCTGTGAATTTTAAAAATTGGAAATTGACTGATGGAAAAAGGAAAAAGCATGAATTAAATTTCACGTTAAAAGCTGGAGAGATAAAAACATTAACGCTGGGAAGTAAATTTATACTTACAAATACAGGCGGAAGTATATTGTTAGAAAATCCTGATAAAGTAGTTGTTCACCAAGTGAAGTACACAAAAAAAGATGCAAGCAAAGAAGGTTGGACTATAAAATTTTAATTTCAAGAAAAACCCGTTATTGGATTTGTTTCCAATGACGGTTTTTTATTTTTGCAAAAAAAATATGAAGCGCATCATGGTTATAGGTTGTAGTGGTTCTGGAAAATCTACTTTTTCTCGAAAGTTACATGAGGTTACCCAACTTCCAGTCGTCCATTTAGATCAAAAATATTGGAAACCCAATTGGGTGGAATCTACAGATGAAGAATGGCGAAAAACCATTTCAGAAATAGTTAAAGAAGATGAATGGATTATGGATGGAAATTATAGCGGAACATGGGACCTCCGAATTCCACGAGCGGATACCATTATTTTTATAGATAAACCAACTTACGTTTGTCTTTATCGAACCACAAAAAGAATAATTTCACACTATGGTAAGACTCGTCCAGACATGACAAAAGGCTGTCCTGAAAGATTTGATTTACAGTTTTTTCATTATGTATTGACTTATAATCTAAGAAGACGGAAATCAAATCTGAGAAAGTTAGAAAATTGGAAAAACGAAAAACAGGTTTTT
>CAJQQY010000120.1 GCA_905480595.1 uncultured Saprospiraceae bacterium
AATAGATATATTCGACAAAAAGAGTTGGATAAATTTAAAACTCAACTCATCGAAAAGACTTCTGAGATCAATAATTCATTTACAGGGAAGGCGTTGAATTCGTCCCATATTTTTAATCCTCTTTGCAAAGGAATTCACAAAATAAATAACTCAAATGCTGACCGTAAAGTCATTGTTATTTATTCTGATATGTTGGAGAATTCTGAGTTGGCCAATTTCCATTCTAGTAAGTTGAAATATGAAAATTTGAAAACTAATTTTGATGGTTCCTGTGAGTTTGAAGATTTGTCGGATTGTGAAGTTTATATCATACATCCGATTGACAAACGGAATGATGTTAAGATTAGAACAGCTGAAAACTTCTGGTCAAAATATATGATGGAAAAAGGATTGGATAGCGATATGTGGCATTTTGATACAAGTATTGATATCTAGTTTTTCTTCTTATAAAGAATATGCTGGTTGAATAATTAAAAGGTAATTATTTTAATTTTTCGTACCCTTTTATGCGTTACACTTTGTGGAGTGTGTCGCATTTTTTTTAAGAAAAAATAGTAATTTAAATATTTTAAAACCTTCAATCATTTTTTGAAATGGAATTTATAGCCTACCTCGTTTTAGGAATTTGTTTTATTCTATTGTTGTATTTCGGTTATCGAGATGATTTCAGAAGAGATCAAAAGAAATTTGTAAATACTGTTTTAAGTATTTTTATTATTGGATCTATTCATGTGATATTAACACAAATTGAATTGGAAGTACCTTTGTGGATTTCGTTATCATTTTTGATTTTTTTTGTTTTGATGAATCTCTTGTTTCCAAATTCAAATACTGTGGAAAATGAAAATAATACGGACAATTGAGATTGGCATTTTCAATTAACTTCCTATCTTTGAAAAATGTCATCACTAACTCAAATATTCTTAGCCTACTCTCGAAAAGATTCAGAACTCATGGAGAAACTTCGAACTCACTTGCGTCCTTTAGAACGTGCAAGGATGGCTAAAATATGGTATGACGGAATCATCGAAGCTGGAAATGATTGGGAGAAAGAAATCAAAAATCACCTACATTCAGCGGATATTATATTGCTTTTGATCAGCGCTGATTTTATTGATTCTGATTATTGTTATGATGAGGAAATGACAGATGCCTTAAGAAAACATGAACAAAATGAATCTAAAGTAATTCCAATTATTTTACGACCCTGTGCTTGGAAATATTCTCCTTTTGCAAAATTACAAGTTTTGCCAAAAGATGGTAAACCTGTGATTGAACATGAAGATTATGCTTTTACAGAAATTGCAGAAGTGGTAGCTAATATATGTCAGAACAAAAAACAGGGAACTAAAACGGGCCAAGGTGGGCGATTACTTACTGGGAAAATTCCAACTAAGTTAAAACCTATTGATCAATATTTCAAAAACGATAATCCCTCCTCAGATACCAATAAAGATAAAGTTGAAGATGACATTCCATTTTTTGAAACTGAAGAAGCGAAGGAGACTCAGGCAATAGTTGATTCCATATTGTCGGGCGAATTTTTTCAAAAGAAGGCTGATTCGAATAACGAAAATTCTTTTACCGATCCTCGTGATGGACAAACTTATAAAACGATAAAACTTTTAGATGGGAGAACTTGGATGGCAGAAAGTCTGAATTTTGATTTAGGAAATGGAAGCTATTTATACGAGAACAATACGATTAATGGAAAAAAATATGGTCGTTTATATACTTGGGAAGCCGCTCATAAAGCAGTACCTCCTGGTTGGAAAATTCCAACTAGAAAGGAATGGCGAACTATGATTGAGAGATATGGATCATGGGAGGGAAACTTTTTTAGTTCATATAACAGAGTTGCTTTTCTATTTTTAAAGGAAGGTGGTGCTACTCAATTTAATGCTGGCTACGGTGGACTTCGAACAGACCTTGGCAATTTTAATTACCTCGGAAAATCTGGAAATTTCTGGGGAAGTGATAAAAAATTTGTAGAGGAATATCATGCGATCCAATTTGAAAAAGGACTTAACAAAATCAATGAAATTGCTAAAAATATAAATTACGCCCTTTCTGTTCGATGCATCAAAGTCGAATAATTTTAATCAAAAAATGAATTCAACCATCACACCAACACATCTTCTTCAAGTCTTCGAACACCAAACTCTTCGCGTTGGTGATGAACTCCACGGTTGCATTTTTTCCAAAAAACATTTTCATGCACTTGCTCGATATTCTGAAAAAAATGGAGGTAAATATTACTCCTTGCTTTTTAATGGGGTGAAATTTTCACATTATGTTGGAGCCATCCAAATTGGACATTTGACTATTGAAATTTTGCCGAAGGCAGATAAAAAAGAAAAACCTGATACTCATCAATGGCATGACGTCTTAATGGATATGTTAAAAGAATGTCGATTAATAAAAGTGGAAACTTTGGCTTCGGCTCGATTGCAATTGCGAACCAATTCTATTTTAGAACTATACTTTGAAATTTTTTTAAAAGAGATAGAAAAGTTATTACGCAAAGGACTCTTTAGAAGTTATCGAAAGGTGGAGGCAAATGCTAAATTTTTAAAAGGCAAATTAATTTTTCACAAAAACATTCAAAAGAATTTTGCTCACCAAGAGCGATTCTATTCTGAATATCAACAGTATGATTATGATCATTTGCTCAATCGAATCCTACGTAGAGCATTAGATGTTTTAGAAACATTGGTACTTTCTCCCTCACTACTTTCGCGAGTAAAAGAAATGAAAACCTATTTTCCGAAAGCTGGGAATCAAAATTTTACAGATCGAGATTTTCAACGATTTAGGCATGATCGAAAAACTGAATCATATCAAACTGCATTAGAAATAGCAAGGCTATTGGTGTTGAATTTTAGCCCAGATTTGAGAGGAGGGAAACATCACCTTTTGGCAATTATGTTCGACATGAATGTTTTATTTGAAGAGTATGTTTTTAGGCAACTGAAGCGATTAGAAAATGCTGATTTGGAAGTGAAGAGACAGCAACGAAAACCATTTTTTCAAAGAAGGAAAATTCAACCAGATATTGTTTTGACTTATTTTGGGAAAAAATATGTTTTGGATACGAAGTGGAAAGTAATGCGAGCAGCTAAGCCTTCCATGCCAGATTTGAAGCAAATCTATGTTTATAATAAGTATTTTAAAGCAGAGCGCAGTTTGTTATTGTATCCTAAAGTTTATGAAATAGAGGATCTTCCTCCAACACCTTACCATCCTTCCGAAAAATTTCCATCAAAATCTAGAGTGAATGCCGAAATAATGTTTTGCCAAATATGTTTTTTAGATATAAAATCTGACAATAAATTAAATCGAAATTTAGGGAAAGACATTTTGTGTGCACTCCAATAAGATTGATGGATTGTTTGTATTTTTTAATATATTTGAAGTCGGCATTATATTCAAACACTAATAAAATCAATTCTTATGAGATTAAATTTAATTAAGGTAATTGCACTTGTGGTTTTTTCAAGCTCGGCAATGCAGGCTCAAGTGGAGATGAAAAGTCCTAATTCTTACGGCTTTGAATCTGTAAAAACAATTAATAGTACTCCAGTTAAAAGTCAAGACCGAACAGGAACTTGTTGGAGTTTTGCGACATCTTCATTTTTAGAAAGTGAAGCCATTCGAATGGGACATGGGCCACAAGATTTTTCAGAAATGTATGTGGTGAGAAATGTTTATAAAGACAAAGCTCGTAATTATGTTATGCGACAAGGTAAAGCAAATTTTAGTCAAGGAAGTTTATCTCATGATTTGATTCGAGTAATCGGTGATCATGGAATGGTTCCAGAATCAATTTATTCTGGGAAATTAGAAGGAGATAAAAGACACGACCATAGTGAAATGGAAGCTGTACTGAAAGGAATGTTGGATGGAGTTTTAAAGCAAAAAAGATTAAGTAAAAAATGGATGAAAGCTTTCGATGCCGTTGTCGATACATACCTTGGAGAATCACCTCAGCAGTTTAGCTATGATGGTAAAAAATATTCAGCTAACTCGTACGCCAAAGAAATGGGACTGGACGCTGATAACTATGTGAACATCACTTCTTTCACTCATCATCCATACTACAAAAATTTTGTTTTAGAAATTCCTGATAATTATTCTAATGGTTCGTTTTATAACTTGCCAATTGAAGAAGTTCAGGCCATAGTAGAAAATGCAATTGATAAAGGTTACTCAGTTGCTTGGGATGGAGATGTAAGTGAAAAAGGATTTTCTTCAAAAAATGGGATGGCGATAGTTCCTACTGATCCTAAGCGAGAAGATTTATTTGTGAATCCTGGAAAGGAAGAAATGATTACCCAAGAGATGCGCCAAGAGCAATTTGAAAGTTATGCAACTACTGACGATCACTTGATGCACTTGACAGGAATTTCAAAAGATAAAAACGGAACTAAGTATTTTTTAATAAAGAATTCTTGGGGAGAGATAAGTGAGTACAAAGGATATTTGTATATGTCAGAATCTTATCTTCAGCTTAAAACTGTTGCTGTTTTGGTTCATAAGGATGCAATTCCAGCAAAGATTAAGAATAAAATGAAATAAGAATTTTATTGCTTTTAAATATGTAAAAGCGTTGTTACAAAATTATATTGTAACAACGCTTTTTTTTTAGATTATTTCAAGTACTCTTTATTCTAAAAAAAAAACTACCGTCTAATCACAAGTGATTAAACGGCATTCTTAAACCCTAATTGTTAAGAGTTTAGTATAACAAAACCGAACAAAACCTTTTTTGATAATGGTGAATTAATAACGACTAAAAATCTAATCGTCAAAATTAACCATTCACAGTTAATCATTCACCGTTAATTAAACACTACTTCTTCCACTTCTCGCCAACTAACATAAATCGGATTAGTACTATCTTGATGAAAAACCAAGAGTCCTTCATTTTTGAATGAGACATCTTGAGAATCTCTAAGTTGAATTTGTTTTTTACTTTTTAGTTCTACTGTGCAATTACTTTCACTTTGAGGAGAAATTCTTTTGATATTACGGAAAGGAATTTCGAAAAACATTTTACCAGAACCACCATTTAAGACTTCATAGTCAAATTGTTCGTCTAGATCAAAAACAATTTTTCCTTGTAAAGATTTTCCTTCTTTGGTTGTTACTGTACCTGTAATTTCACGAGGTTTTTGAAATTGACTATAACCTTTTCCAGCTTTCTTTTTGGGAACAAATTCCACTCTATCTAAAGTGGACCAATCTACATTGATATGACCAATTTCATCATTGGTAACTGTAATGCCACGATTTTTAAAATTCACATCATTTGTTCCGAAAACATAAACCTCTTTTCCATCTTGCATCGTAACCATACTACCTGCTTGGTGAGGCTTGATGATTCTGATTTTGGCAAAAGTCGATTTCCACCTTCCAGTTTTTACTTCACCATCCAATTCATCAGAAGTTAATCTCTCATCTTTGTCCCATTCGATTACGCCACTATAATTCCCTTCGGAGGTAAAAACAGTTCCGTATAAAGGTTCGCCAATAGATGATTTAAATTTTCTAGGTTCTATTAAAAATTCCACTTGTGAAATTTCCATCCAATCAATTTCAATTTTTCCTTTTTGCTCATCGTAAATGATAATAGGAGTATCCATATCATTTGTTCCTTTCCCAGAGACTGTCACTTTTGAGCCGTCTCTTAATTGTAAATCTGCTTTTTGCCAACGATTCATTTTGATGCTTTTTATTTCACCAAATTGGCAAGAGAACTGATGTAAAAAAGTGTATTCACTTTTATCGTTTTGCATTTGTGAATCATCTAAGGAGCTATGAGTATCACCTTTGAAATATTGCTTTTCTTTCTTCAGTTGAAGAATTTCTCTATCGGTAAGAAAATCAATATTATCATTGTAAACTTTATTAGCATTAAATCGATCAGTCCAAAAGGCTTCCTCATTGCCCCATCGGATTTGTCCGACATAGGTTTCTCCTAAGAAAGTAGAGACCTTTCCATAAATAAATTCCGTTTCTGCTTGGGCTGTAAAAATAAATCCGAATGTAAAAGAGACGAGAAGATGGAAGACTAGTGGTTTTTTCATATTTTCGATTTTTTGTTTTTGATTGGCCTAGCTTTGACCTTTCAAAAAAGTATTTTTTTTATCATCAATGAGGCGTCAGAGATAATTATTTTGTTCAGTTGGAAAAAATGTAAATGTTTTGTTATGCTATACTTAAACTATTGTTTGTCATCAGAGTTTTTCCAACGATAATCTTCACTTTCTGTTCTTCTGCTTTAATGACAAACTCCGATTATCGAAGTTGCAATTTATTTTAAAATTTAACACTTTTTAGATGTTAAAGGGATGTTAACGTTTTTTCAAATAGATGACGGATTCTGGAAATGTTTTGTTACAAAGATTATTCGCTTTGAGCCTTTTTTATTTGATATTCTGTAAAAGCATTTATTTGTCCAATAATTCTTGAATCATTTTTTCCTTTTATATGGTGTATTGCTTTATAAGTCTCAAGTGATTCAAATAATAAATCGCAAGAAGGATTGTGACCATCTTTGCAACGTTTATAATAAATCGAAATTAACCCTGTCAATCCATAAGTTGTTGTTGAACTTTTTTTATTTAAATCATCAAAATAAAAAATTGCCTTTTCATAATCTTTATTCGCTATTGCTGTATAACCTTTCTTCCAATTCCAATGTAATTCTTGTAAGTGTGGAACCGGAATCATTTCATAATGATGAGGGGCCAACGTTTTATGAGTCGTTTCCACTTTGTTATAAAAAAAATTAACTGTAACTAAAGTTAATGGAATAAGAATAAAGATTACAACCAAAATCTGAATCAAAAGTGATCGTCGCCTTTTCTTCTTTATTCTAAGTTTTGCTTGTTCACTTAACTCAATTGTTGGCTTTATTTCAACCTCCTCTTTTGGAGTATTCAAACCTTCCCAATGCTGTTTTTTGATTTTCTCAAAACCAGCTCTAGGTTTTCTGAGTTTATGTTCTTTTGGTGAATTATATAAACTCATCCGCTTTATATTTTGATAGTTGAAAAGAATACTTTGAAATTCCGTAATAGTTACTGATTAATTTATTTTTTTCGATAAAAACATTTTTAAATAAGATTAAAATTCTTCCAACCTTCGTTAAATAGGTGTTGTCATTACATCATTACACTTCTAAGCAACTATTTTCAAAAAATAAAACCTTTCAAAATGAAAAAGATTTTCTCGCCAATCTCATTGGCATTATTAGGAGTATTTATCCTATTCAACCAAATTCATGTCTTTGCACAGAAAAAAGTTCGCGGAAATGGGGACGTTACTACTGAAGTTTATGATGTTAAAGCATTTTCAGAACTTGAATTATCAGGAGTGTTGAATGTGTTCATCGGACAAGGAGATAACGAAAGTGTAACTGTCGAAACCGACGATAATTTGCATGAATACGTCATTATTGAAAATCGAGGAAATACTTTAATCGTCGATACTCAAAAAAGGATTTCGATTAAGAGAAAGAAAAAAATGAATGTTTATGTGACCGTTCGTGAAATAGATCGACTAAAAATTTCGGGTGTCGGAAATGTAGAAACTTCTGAAACTATTAGATTAAAAGACCTTGATTTGAGAGTTAAGAGTGTCGGGAATGTGGATCTTGATTTAGAAGCTGATAAGTTGTATGCTCGATTAAGTTCAGTGGGGAATGTTTCTCTTTCTGGAGAAATAGGAAAAGCTGATATCGACAATACTGGTGTTGGGAAATTAGCTGCTTATGACTTGCACAACGAAGTTTTAAAATTAAAAGCTTCAGGTGTAGGAAAAACTGAAGTATACGCATCCAAAGAATTAGCCATCAAATCGACTGGAGTTGGAAATGTATATTATAAAGGTGATGCTGTAATCACAGATTTGAATGTACGTGGAGTCGGAAAGGTGAAAAAATATTAATTTAACTGTAAACGTTTAACGGTGAATTGTTAACCCCTTGATTTATATTTTGGGAAGTTAATCATTCACCGTTAACAGTTAACTGTTGTTTTATTGCATTCGGATTTGAGCTAAAAGGATTCTAGCTTTTTTCATTTTATTTGGATCGCCTTGCGCTTCTTTCATTAATTCTCTTACCTTCTCCTCATCATAAACAGCAATAGTTTCCATATTTATTTGAAATTCTTTGTCATCCAATTTTTGTTTTTGAACCAAAACTGAACGAGTATTTACTTCTTTCGTTTTTACATTTTTAATGGACATTTCCATAACAAATCCTTCCATACTATTTTGAAGTGCTTTCGCGACTCTAGGCATAGCTCGTTGTTGAGATTTTAAAGTTGGGAAAATATCATATGGTTCTATTTCAAATTTTTTAGTGATCCATGCCTCGCCTTCAAATTTACTATCCTTTGCTACGACCTTATAACATTTATATCCATTAATTTTTTTGGTTTCTCGAGTTATCTTAACCATAACATTATTGATGCGTTGTCTTTTTTTGTCATATTTATTATTAAGGTTCCGGTATTGCATGTCATTCGAATTTTTGACAACAGCAATCGTATCTCCAGTCTCATTATCAACAGTCAACGTTATTTTATCACCATTAGATGTGTTATTAATCATTTTTACATAACCTCTTGAGGTTTCTGTTTCTAACATTGCCATCTCATTCTTGATAGTGAAATGAGTATTAGAAGTTTGTGGGAAATTATTGATGATAGAAATTTTTCCTTCAAAGTCTTGAGCCACTACGAAGGATAATCCTAGAAGAAAGATTAGAGAAAAGGAAAAATACTTTTTGAAGGTGGAATGTCGCATGGTGTTCTTTTTTTAAGATGGTTTTAGGAAAAGTTGTTGTCATCTTATATATGAACATCTAAGATAATGATATTCAATTTTTTTTTTTTGCTAAATTTTATTTTAGCTAATAGACGGCAATGATTTTTTGAAAAACGGTATGGGACAAGCTCCTGAAGGTTACGTTTTAAAAGCTTGCTCTTACTTCGGTTACTTCAGGAATTTCGATATTTTGCTCTTGTGGGATGTGATCTTTAGTTAAACGATTAACTGTATGATAGGCGCCTAACCAAAAAATAGCTGAGAAAAGAGTTCCTACAATTAGGCCTTTGATAAATGACAGTTTTTGCATGGGACAGATATATTTAGGGGTTAAAAAACACTTGAAATCATTGGTTCTATTCGTGGTCACAAAAACCAATCCTCTTTTTAGAAATTAATTTTCAAGTATAATAAAACGTATAAATATTGTTTATGTGCTACGATTGTTTAACCTATGGTAAGGAAAAGGTGAACCTTATTTATTTGGAAAAAAGCATAAATATTGAACGATTACAGGTGTAAAAGATTATTTTACCCAAATAAAACATGGTGGTTTTTGTTTTCTTTAAGTAAAAAGATGGTAATTATTTTGGAGTTGTAATCAGTTGATAGTCAAATGATTGTAGTCTAATGTATATCCCAAGTATGATCTGAGAGAAGAGTAACAGTAGCAACAAATTTAGCAAATGGAATTGATTTACCCCATTCATTTGGTCCTACCATGGATAATGTTTCTTTACCATTTTTTCTTTCATATAAATGATAGGTATGCCCAATTAATGGTTTGAAATTAATATCTGCAATATAAATTTTTTCTGAAATTTTTACACGTTGATGAATTTTTTCTGCTTGAGCTGCAAGTAAAGTTACTTGCTCTCGAATTTGATCTAATTGCATTTCTGTCTGATCATACATTGCAGATACAGCGAGACCTTTTACACGACCTTTGTCGATTGGTTTGATAACAGAACCACCTACTGTATGTGCGTAGGGTAGGAGGTGTGGATTCTCCGCTACTTTATCTGGATCAATTGGATTGAATTTTAATTCAGTTGCTTCTTTTTTCTTTGCGTCAGACATTGTCGTATATTTTGATTTTGTTCGAGAGGTAAACGTTTGGGGAATAAATATGTTTATCTTTTCTGGAAAAAGGAGCACCGCGACCAACCCCAGCCCTGAATCCTTCCCACAAAAAAAGCCACGCTCCAAATTAATGAAACGTGGCTTTTTCTAAAAAAATCTAAATAATTATTTTAATTTAAAAGTGTTCGCACCTGTCAAGTATCCTTTGTTATAAACTTCAACAGTATAAGTACCTTTAGAAAATTCTACACCAGGTTCCCACAAGAAACAAGAAACAGCATCTTCTGTATTATCATAATCAACAGTTTTGATATGAGTGAATCTCATTTGTTCTTGTGATTCAGTTGTAGTGAATACACCTGATCCCATTGATTCAGAAGCCAAAGTTTCACCTTGAGGTGAAATCAATCTTACATGGAAATCTTCTTTTCCTGGTTGAGCCACATCGTTAGGTTCTGCTGTAAAACATACCTTCAAGCGATCAATATTTTTAGCAAATTTTTTCTTAACAGCTTTTCCATTACTTCGTACTTTCCATCCTGAAACGCTTAAGTCTCTGATATCTACAACAGATGCTTTAATTACAGTAGCATTCAAATCAGCATTTCGAGAAGACAAATTTTCTTTTTCACTCATCAATGAAGCACGAGCAGTTGTTAATTCGTCATTCATTTTTCTTTCTTCGACTACTTGAGTAGTAAGGCTTTCTTTCTCTTCCGAAAGTTGAACATTGGCAGCAGTTAATTGCTCATTTTCTTCTCTCATAACGGTCAACTCAGCCAAGTATTGGTCACGTTGAGTACGCATGTCTTCCATCATTGCACGAATCTCATTGAGTTCTCTTTTGGTTTTTTTACCTCCAGAAAGTAAAGCAGAGATTCTCTTGTTTGCTTTAGCTAATTCGTCTTTTTGAGTGTCGACTAAAGCATTAATTTCCTCATTTTCACCTTTCATTGCTTCGATTTCTTCCTGAGCAGCATAGTGTAATTTTTCCAATTCTCCTCTCAGCTTTTTAGTTTCAACTAACTCCGCTTCTTGGTTTTCGATCGTATCGCTTTTTTGGTAATTATTGTATAAAAGAACAGCATTGGTAGCTAATAAAAGTAAAATAATTACTGCTGCGATTGCGGTCAATTTTTGTTTTGAATCATTTGAAAAGCTCATAATAAATTATTTAAGTTTACAATTTTTAGATCCTACTGGTTTTTCGGATCATTTTAAAATGTGTTTCAATTGTGTTGTCGTATTGAATAACTGGTTTTGAAAAAAAGGTGAACCAAGTTTTTTTCAACTAACATGGTTTTTATTATTGATGTAAATATAACGCTATGCCTTTGTATTTGAGTGTTTTCTAACATTTTTTTATCTGTTTTTTCATTGGTGGAATAAAACTAGAACAATGCTGAAACTGCTGCAAACATTAGGTTTTCATGAAAAAAATAACTTTATTTAATTTGAATATCAATCAAAAACTTGGGATCAATGTGATTGTATTGAAAACTTATTTTTTGAGAAAAAGAAATGAATTGATATTGTAAACGTCATTTATAAATTAAAATTAAATATACTATGTTAGGACACCTCGATCTCTCTAAAGTTCTTTTCCTTGATGTAGAATGTGTCAGCGGAAAAGCTAATTATGAAGAACTCAATGATGATTTTAAATACCTCTGGAAATTAAAATCAAAGTCAGTTTTAAGAAAATATGATGAAGAAATAACAGACGAAGAAGCTGATGCAGCCTACAAAGACAAAGCAGGAATTTATGCGGAGTTTGGAAAAATTGTTTGCATTTCTGTTGGTATCGTAGGCAGGAATCCAGATACCAAAGAATTATTTGTTCGCTTGAAATCTTTTGCAAGTGAAGATGAAGCAGAATTACTTCGAGATTTTTCTCAAATGGTTACTCAATATTATAATAACACCGCTACGCATTATTTTTGCGGGCACAATATTCGGGAATTTGATATGCCTTACATTTGCCGAAGGCTTTTAATTAATCAATTGCCTTTGCCTAATTCTATAAATATTGCAGGGAAAAAACCTTGGGAGACAAAACATTTCCTCGATACTTTGGAACTTTGGAAATTCGGAGATTATAAAAATTATACCTCTTTAAAATTGCTGGCTGCTGTTTTTGGTTTTCCTTCACCGAAGGATGATATTGATGGTTCAGAAGTTGGACGGGTTTTTTGGGAAGAAAATGATTTACCTCGAATTGCGAAATATTGCGAGAAGGATGTTTTGGCAACGGTGCAATTGTTATTGAAATATATGTTGCAGCCTGTTTTGACAGAGGATCAGGTGATGCATGTGTAATTTTTTTGCCATAGATGACGCAGGTTTTTATGATCATTATGATTTCTCATATGTGCAATTTCGTCAAACATAAAAAATCATAAAAATCTGCGTCTTCAGCTGCAAAAAAAAAACCTATTATCTGTGGAAGTCCCACCTGAAAACTTAATTTTGCGTCATGAAGCATTTAATCGCACCTTCCGTACTCGCAGCTAACTTTCAAAACTTAGCAAAAGATTTTGAAATGATCAACGCTAGCGAAGCCGACTGGTATCATGTAGATGTCATGGACGGCAGATTTGTACCAAATATTAGTTTTGGAATGTTTATCATCAAGCAGATGAAAGCAATGGCGACTAAGCCGTTGGATGTTCACTTGATGATCGTTGAACCTGAAAAATATATCGAACAATTTCGAGAAGCAGGAGCTGATGTAATTACTGTTCATTATGAGGCATGTCCCCATTTACATCGAACTATTCAACAGATTCAGGCAACAGGCGCAAAAGCTGGAGTTGCTTTGAATCCACATACACCAGTTAGTGTATTGGAAGACATAATTGAAGATTTGGATTTAGTATGTTTGATGTCAGTTAATCCTGGTTTTGGAGGACAAAAATTTATTTATCAAGTGATCCCCAAAGTCAGAAAGTTAAAAGACATGATTATCACTCGAAATGCTAAGACATTGATTGAAATTGATGGAGGAGTTGGTTTGCAAAATGCAGAGGAATTGCTCAAAGCTGGAGCAAATGTTTTGGTAGCAGGAAGTGCAGTTTTCAAATCAGAGAACCCTTTAGATACTATTTCACGTATGAAAGGTATTGAAGGAATGGTGATATAGTTTTTTTGCCACAGACTTTTGCTGATTTAACTTATGACTTTTCGCTGATTGAATATATTAAGTCTGTGAAAAGTCATAAATAAGTCAGTAAAGTCAATGGCAAAAAACGTTAATTCCCAAATGAACTTTCCAAATCTACGTTAACATTGTTATGAAATTAAACTTTACTTTTTTACTCATCCTATTCTTTTTTCTCTTTGCAAATAATGCAATAGCTCAAACTGGAAAAACTTCCACTCTCAAAGGCCAAGTGACAGATGTTGAAACTGGAACCCCAATTGAGTTAGCCACTATTTATATCAAAGAAAATACGAATTACTCTACAGAAGCTAGCCTCAATGGTAATTTTACCTTAGAAGTTCCTCACAACAAAAGATTCACCTTATTGATTTCTCGAACGGGGTACAAAGAAGGTAGTATTATCATCTATCCAATGCGAACTGGTGAAACGAGAAAGGTTAATGTCAAACTAGCTAGTCAAAATTCAACCCTTGAGGTTATTGTAACTGCAAGTAAATTAGAAGAAGCTGGAATGATCAAAGAGGAAGTAGAAGAATTAAAATATATTCCATCGACGACCATGAACTTGGAAAATGTGTTGCCTCACATTGCACTTGGAGTATCTAGTGGAACAGGAGGAGAACTAAGTTCTCAATATAATGTGCGTGGTGGTAACTATGATGAAAATTTAGTTTACGTCAATGATTTTGAAATATACCGACCACAATTAATTCGAAGCGGTCAGCAAGAAGGGTTGTCATTTCCAAATATGGATTTGATTCGTGATTTGTCGTTTTCATCAGGTGGATTTGAAGCTCGATATGGTGATAAATTGTCTTCGGTTTTGGACATTAAATATAAACGTCCTGATTCGACTCGTGCATCAATTGGTTTGAGTGCATTGGGAGGGTCGGCACATATTGAAGGAAGTATGGATCTGGATTCTACTTTTCGAAAATTTCGATATTTAGTGGGAGCGAGGTATAAAACAACTCGATACTTGTTGGGAAGTTTGGATGTGCAAGGGGAGTATGTACCTAACTTTGCAGACATTCAAGGTTATTTTACTTTCGATATAAATAGAGATTGGCAACTAGGTTTGATTGGGAATTATAATCGAAGTGAATACCAATTTACACCTGCATCAAGAGAAACAGCTTTTGGATTGATTGATTTTTCCTTGGATCTTTTTACGGTTTTTGAAGGACAAGAGGTGGATGACTTTACCACCTACATGGCAGGTACATCCTTGACTTATGTGCCAGATCGAAAGTACAATCCGTTGTTTTTAAAGTTCCTCGCATCAGTTTATCAAAGTAATGAAAATGAGCGAATTGATATCATCGGTGACTATATTTTAGGACAAATTGAAACAGGTTTAGGTAGTGATAATTTTGGAGAAATCGTTGCTGTTTTAGGAACAGGAACACAACATCAATTTGTGCGAAATTACTTGACAACTATCGTTTCTAACTTCGAACATAAAGGTGGTTTTGAAATGGAAAAATTGCATGACTCTTGGGAAACCTCCAGTAGTCACTTTTTGCAATGGAATATAAAATTTCAAAACGAACAAATCTATGATGACCTAAATGAATGGGAAAGATTAGATTCTGCAGGTTACTCGTTGCCTTTCGATACGACTGCCGTTCAAGTTCAAAATGTCCTAAAAACTCAAAATGAATTAGTGACTAATCGACTCTCCGGATCTTTCCAGGATACTTACACTTTGCGAAAAGATAGTATTATGGAAATGAAAATTATGGCAGGTGTCAGAGGTGCTTTTTGGAATGTAAAAAATAATTTTACAGACGAATCCAGTAATAATTTTTTAATCACTCCACGTGCTCAATTGTTATATAAACCTTTGAATTGGAAACGAGATATGTCTTTCCGTTTTGCTACCGGAATGTATTTTCAACCAGCCTTTTATCGAGAGATGCGTCGCTTAGATGGAACAGTAAATGTGAATTTGGATGCTCAAAAATCGTTACATGTTTTAGGTGGTTTTACTTGGGATTTTTATTCAGGCAAACGTGATCCAAAACTCTTTAGATTCATTACAGAGATATACTATAAAAAACTTTGGGATCTTGTTATTTACGATTTGGATAATGTTCGGATTCGGTATTCAGGTGAAAATGATGCAACAGGTTATGTAGCTGGAATTGATTTGAGGGTGAATGGAGAGTTTGTTCCAGGGGCAGAATCTTGGGTGAATATTTCCTTCCTTCGAGCCCGCGAAAGTATAACTGATGTGCAGCATTTGAGCCGTGGAATTGGAGATACAGTTGATACAGAAATTAGTACTGTTCGACGACCAACGGATCGTTTTATGAACTTAAATGTTTTCTTCCAGGATTATTTGCCGAAGAATGAAAACTTTAAAATGCACTTGAATTTATCGGTTGGAACAGGATTACCTTTTGGGTTAAAAGAAAATAATATAGTGCGTAGAAATCAATTTGAATTTGCAGCTTATCATCGAGTTGATATTGGTTTTGCCTACCAACTTTGGGACAAAGAAAGACGTGCTCGAAAGCCCAATCATTTCCTTCGATTTTCGAGAAGTGCATGGTTAAGTTTGGAAATTTTTAACCTTTTAGAAATTGCCAATACAGCCTCCAATACTTGGATTAAAACGATTTATAATACTCAATATGCTATTCCAAATAATTTGACTTCCCGTCGGATTAATTTGAGATTGAAAATGGATTTTTAAATAACGGAGAATGATTAACGGTGAACGGTTAATGTGACGAACTTGCTGGATTTACGTCTAATTTAATGGTAATAACCATCAAAGTTAATTATTCATCATACACAGTTAATCTTTAAAAAATCATGTCAAACAAGCCCCTCATTTCTGGTTTTGAAAAAATAATTCTTATTGGATTGCTTGCCTTCTTTGGATACGGTATTTATAAAAATGGTGGTGTTTCATTGTACGAAAAAACAGAAGATATCACCATTTTCGATGGTAAAACTACCGAGAATACTTATGATGAGTTAGATGAAATAGAGAAGAGTTCTAATTGGAGCAAAAAGGGTACTGAAACTTCAATTAAACCAAAACAAACAAAAAATGAAAAGTTAGATACAGACGATGTTTTGGGAAAACTTGCTCGAACTTTTTCCGCAGGACGAAAAGAAACTACTCGTCAAATGAAAGAAATGGGACTCTCCGATGATGAAATTAGTTATATCAATGATGTCAAAAAAGAGAATGATTATTCGAATGAATTGCAAGATGCTCGAGACTGGTTTAATATCCTAAAAACTTCTGCTAGTACCTATGGAAAAGTGAAATCTTTTGTTGACGATTTGAGTAACGGAGCGGCAAATGATACTAATGTAAATGTATTGTTACAAGATGATAAGAAGTCAGACGATTTTTATAAAAACCTAGAAGCGACTTTCGGTATTTCAGAATCAGAGGCAAAAGCATTTTCTACTTTAGGGAAAAAGAAGGTGAGTGATTGGGCGAAATTTATTGAGGAAAAAGGAAAGGAAAATTAAATAAAATGCTTATCAAAAAAAAGCTCCTAAGCAATAACTTAGGAGCTTTGAAATAAATTAGTATTCAGGTTAAAATTACATTTCCTTAAATTGTAAAACCTTCCTCACATCTTCCTCCGACTTCAACGCATCAGGTTCCACTTTCAGCTTAAAAGTATGATTACCACCTTTTTTCTGATTGATCTTTTTAAACTCTTGCGGACGGAAAATTGCAATTTGATTATCCTTAGTCACCATCCACATCAAGTTATCTGACTTCTGATCGAAATTTACTTTCGCACCATCTTTCGCATAAATCCGAACAATTGTATTCCGATTTTTATTCACCAAGTAAGCAATTTCGTCAGTCACTTCAGCACCCTCTTCCAATTCAAAATTACCTTCAATTTCCAAATCATCTGGGTGAATTGGTCGATCACAATTCCAAATTCCAAACTCTGTCGCAACAAATCGGTTAATGATTTTTTTACGAACCACTTGATTGAGTGCAGGATCATTTTGGTTTTCAGTTCTCCATTCCTCAATAGATTGAGTGAATACTTTTTTTGCTTCTTCTTTTTGAGAAGCATACTTTTCACTAATCTTATTACGATTTTCTTCCAGCGCTATCTCTCTAGCATTCAATGCTCTACGATAAGTTTCCATAGCCACATCATAAACTGACATCGCTTGAGTAAACTCATTTCCACTCAAAGCAGGAGTCACAATTACTCTTTCTTGATTGTCGCCATTAATCAAAGTCAACTCAAAATCTTGTCCATCATCAAGTGGTTTCAAATCCATACTTTCCCACTCAACTTTAAATGCGTTGGGATTAATATCAGGACTATTTGGAGAAATATGCCAAATGATATTTTGATATTTTTCGCCTAATTCTTTGACAATAGGAGAGGCATTTTCAGAAATATCTAAGTCAAAAGAAAACTGATTTTTATCAGCTTTAAATGGTCGAGTAGGTTTGATCGGCGTTCCAATTCTAGCTTCCAATTCATTGATTTCAATATTTTCAGCTGTAGTAATTTTAGAAATAGAAGACTGATAATTTGTTTTCAATATATTCAATTCCTCATTTTCAAAACCTTCATTATCCAACTCTTCAATGATTTGAATATTGTCAACATTTCGATATTCCCAGCTGCGAGTTGAAGCATTTAATTTGTAAATATTATACTTCGGATTCACGTTTAATCGAGGCATGCTGATGTATGAAATCAATTCTACTTTAATCTCTTTCCCAGGTTGCATTTTTAAAGGTTGACCATTTTGTTTAGCAATAATTTCAACCATTCCTGCACTTTCCAAAACATATTTAGTTCCTGCAGAATCATAAGTCATTGGTATTCCTGAAAGGAAAAAATCCACATAGTCATGCATTTCTCTATATTCAATGTCTACTTCACCTTCCACTAATTTTCCATCAGCACTTTTAAATGCTGAAGCTGGAACAATTAATTTTGAACCATTATTGTATTCATAAATGCCGCCCTGATTGGCATTTATTCTTGCACTTGCAAAGGTAGGTTTGATATCATCCAATGGTGGATTGATAAATGGTTGACTAGCAAAATATTGCTCATCACTCATTCCATTTTCTCCCTGCAATAATCCACGAACCATGACTGCTAAAATAATAACCGCAGCAGCGGCAGCAGCATATCTCAACCAGATTACTCTTGGTTTGCGTTCAGGTTTCAACTCCTCGGACTGGGGAGCTTCCTTGAACTGAGCAAGTAGTGCATCAAAATCTTGGTGCTTGGCGATATCTACGCTACTCGGCTGAGGTGGATTAATTTTAATATTGTAAAAGTCTTTTTTCATAGAAAATTTTTATGAATAATTGATCAAAAATCAACCATTCTTTTTCATTATTTTTTTCATCTTCTCAAGGATTCGATACGTTTTTACCTTCGCATTGCTTTCGGTAATATTCAGTATTGTGGCGATTTCTTTAAATGGTCTTTCCTCAAAAAAACGCATTTCAATCATCACCATATCAGATTCTTTTAATTGTTGTAATGTTTTCAGCATCTTTTGCCTACTGTTTTCAAAATCATCTTCTTCGCTTACTTCATCAATCAAATCAGAAAAAGTGCGATCTTCCACGGTCACCACTCTGTTCTTTTGTGAGTTCCGAAAATGTTGAGCCACTTCATTACTTGCGATTCGGTACAACCATGCGGAAAAGGGTACACCTTTATATTCATAGGTACTTAGTTTCTGCATGGCCTTCAAAAAAACCTGAGAACAAACGTCACTTGCTATATTTTCATCTGCAGTTCGCTTGAACACAAAACGGAAAATTTGCTCAAAGTAACGGTCGTACAATGGCCTAAAATAGGCCGGATTGCTTTGTGCCGCTTGTACCTCTTGCCATTCCGCTTGCATCGCTTCCTGAGAAACAGTCTTATTACTACTTTGCATTAGCGCTGTATTTTTTGCAAGGGTACGACTTATTTGCAAATTTGAAAACATTTATACATTAATTTTTTTCAATTATGATTATGCTTTTTTCCAAAAAATCCCTTTGTTCTCAGGGGAAAGGGAAGATTTTTGGAAAAATATAATTGAACACCTATCTTAATTTGAAATGCCAAATAGCCAGACGCCAATTTCATTTTTTCGGTAAAAATGAACGTGATGAAAAGCTATTTGAACGCCAATTTAGACCGTTTCAAAAGCATAATGTGAAGGATGGAAAAAGTAACAGGTGAGATGAAAATTTTAACATTTTAGAAAAAAATATATTTGTAGTGGTTTTGTTTTGGCCAATTCTTATTAGAAATGTTGTCAAACTTCTAAATTGTATAATCAATAAGTTCTTGACTTCAGTTTTGGAAACTTATTATTAGAACTTAATGTTGGATTTGAAAATGTTTACGTCAAATTCTAAAACTTCTGATAATGTTGATAAAAGTCACCAATGAAATATCTTTAACTCCTTACCTTAAAAAAGATAAATCTGATTTAGTTAAACACATAAATCATTCTGATATTTCTAATAATACACTTACAATTCCTTATCCGTACAAAAAAGAAGATGCTGATATATTCTTTAATCTGATTCAAGAGAAAGAAAAAAAAACGGGCAAAGTTTGGAATTGGGTCATTCGAAATAAAGAAAATCATTTGATAGGATCAATTGGTTTATTGGGAGGAAATTTTTTTGGAAATCCTCATCGAGATGTTTTTGGTTATTGGATTGGAGAAGAATTCCGAGGGAAAGGACTCATGACCAAGGTGGTGGAAACCTTTGCTGATTATTGTTTGAATGAACGAGGGTTAGTACGCTTAGAAGCAAGTGTATTTCCACATAACCAAGCTTCGATGAGAGTATTAGAAAAAGCGGGTTTTGAACGAGAAGGATATTTAAGGAAGATGTTTCTAAAAAAAGGAGAATATTTGGATAGTGTTTTATTTGCAAAAATTAAAGAATAGTTTTAAAATAATGTCGTCTGACTGAAACAATATCTATTGATTTTACGCATAAAAAATAGTATATTTTAACATTCCTTTCAGACTTTTAAGAATGCCTCAGTAAAGGATAAATTTCAACCAATTTTTCGAACTCTTTTTTCACTTTTTACAACTCAGCATTATTATGCTAAGGGCACTATTCATACTATTTACACTCACTTTTTTATACTCCTGCTTTCATCAGGAGGAGGTTAGAATAGTACGAAATACCCCTTTCCTAAATGTTGATCATGTCAAAGCAGACTCGGTTTTAAGGTTGATGACATTGGAAGAGAAAATTGGACAACTCATCATTTTAAAAACAGATTTTAAAGATGTGGATATAAAAGAGTCTGCCTATCATTTAGTTAAGGGTGGTTTGCTGGGGGGAGTAATTTTGGAAGATTTGAAAGTGAATGAATATGTTCAAGTTTTAGATTCTCTAAATTCGTTCAGTCATATCCCTTTGTTGAATGGAACGCAAGAAGTGGTTCTACTCAATAATCAATTTTCAGATGCTGTAAAATTTCCTCTAGCGCCGAGTCTAGGTGCGGTGCAAAACGATACGATTCAAAAAGAATTAGAAAGTTTGTACTTACAACAATGTAAAACCCTTGGTATTAATTTTTGCATTTCTCCTTCCGCTAATCGCATCTTTTTTGATGATAAAATTTATCCTTCTCACATCTTTGAAAATGATCAAAGCACTCAATTAGATCGTGCAAATCGGGTACTAGAAAATTTGAAAAGTGAGCATATTATTTCATTGGGAAATTCCTTTTCAGAATTTTATCGATTAGAAAATGATACAACTGGAATTTTGGATACTTTACTTTTTCGCCAAAATGAAATTGTACAAGCCGGAGTTTCAGGTTTTAAAGTTGATGAAAAAATATTTGCAATGGATAGTTTGTATCAATTAGAATCCTTCTTTTTGAAAAAATATTTAGCAGATAAAATGGAATTTGATGGGTTGATTGTGGCTGAAGTATCAGAGGAAGCAACTATTGACGAATTGATTCATTCAGGTACAGATATTTTTATTGTTCAAGATTCTGCGAAACAAGTTTTTGATTATTTGTTGGAATTTGTCAGAACTGGATTGATGGCTGAAAAAGTCATTAATGACAAAGTTCGAAAAGTTTTATTGGCAAAAATTTATGCAGGTTTGAATTTACCTTCAAGAGAATTACAAATTGAAGATGCACTTGCCGTTTTAAAAAATGAATATTTTGGTTATCAAGCGCGACAACTTTTTGAGCACTCGATTACCATGGCTCAGAATTATAACAATCTACTTCCATACACTAAAACGTACAAACGAGATTTTAGAATTATCAATGTTGGCGATGAAAAGTTAAAAGTTTTCAAAGATTATTTTTCCAAATATGCGAACTATCAAAACTACAATCATTCACCTGATGAGGAAGGAAAAATAAAAGCACTCAAAACAGTTTTTCATAAACATTCCACTTCTGTTTTAGTATTGGATAATATTGATTTGGATACTTTTCAACACAATGATTTTGTGAAATCAGTAAATGAGTTATCTCGATCTTCCAAGTTAACATTGGTCAATTATGGTAATCCACTCAATTTGCAATACTTCGATACCACACTTTCGATTATTCAAGTTTTTGAAAAAAATAAAATAACTGAGTCACTAGTTCCTCAATTGTTATTTGGAGGAATATCTGCCAGAGGGAAATTACAAATAGATTTAACACCAACTTTGACTTATGGGAAATCTATCGGAACACCGATCACTCGATTGAAATATACCATTCCTGAAGAGGTTGGAATTTCGCCTGAAAAATTAGTTGGAATCAACGCGATTATTCAGTCTGCTATTTCAAAAAAAGCGACTCCAGGTGCTCAAATTATGGTCATCAAAAACGGAAAAGTAATTTTTGATCAAACCTTTGGACACCATACTTATAAAAAGAAAAGTGAAGTTCGAAAATCAGATTTATATGATTTAGCTTCAATTACAAAAGTATCTGCAACTTCATTATCTGCCATGAAATTGTTTGAGGAAAAGAAATTTAAATTAGCAGATCGATTGAAATCTCATTTGAAATTGGATAAAGAATCAACCATTGGACGAATTACTTTGAAGCAATTGTTGACGCATTCTTCTGGCTTACAGGCCAACATGCCGATTGCTAGATACTATAATAATAAAGATTCGATTGTCGATGATTGCAATATGTTTTTTTGTAAAAAAGAAAATGAGGAGTATTCGGTTAAGGTGGCAGAGGACATGTTTTTTAATAGAAAATGGGTTGATTCTATTTGGTTTAATATCGATCATTTAAAAGTGAAAAGACGTGGCCGTTATAAATATAGTGATGTGAATTTCAATTTAATGCAGCGCGTATTGGAGCAGAAGATGAACCAACCAATGAATGAATATTTGGAAAATAATTTTTATAAATCACTTAATTTAAGACGAACTGCTTACCGTCCGTTGGAGAAATTTAAATCTAAGTATATTATCCCTACTGAAAGAGATGAACGCTGGCGAGGACAACTTTTGCGAGGTTATGTGCACGATGAATCTGCAAGTTTGCTCGGTGGAGTAGCAGGAAACGCAGGGCTTTTTTCCAATGCAAATGATTTGGGAATTATGTTTCAAATGCTGCTGAATGGAGGAACTTACGGAGATAAAAAATATCTTAAACCGAAAACGATAGAACAATTTACTACCGCAAAATATGGTAATCATCGAGGGCTAGGATTTGTGGTGAAGGGTAGGAGAGGATCTAATTCTTTGTCATCTTCAGCTTCGAAAAAAACTTTTGGTCATACCGGATTTTCAGGAACATGTGTTTGGGTCGATCCTGAAAATGAGTTGATTTTTATTTTTCTTTCCAATCGAATTCATCCTCGGAAGGCGAATACAAAATTGTATCGAAATCAGGTTCGACGTCGAATTCACGATGTAATTTATAAATCGTTGGATACTTATAAAAAAGGGGGAAAAGGTGAGGAGAGAATTTTGGTAGATTTATAAAAATTACTCAAAAGGTTCCACCAACGTAAT
>CAJQQY010000121.1 GCA_905480595.1 uncultured Saprospiraceae bacterium
ACAGGTTCCGCACATACCTCAATGATTCCATATTGGGCCAATAAATTAGAGAAAATAGACATGACCGCTATCCAATTATCTAAAAGAAAAGGTCATTTAAATTGTAAATATTTAAATGATCGAGTTGAGATTTCTGGTCAAGCAAAAACCTATCTAATTGGAGAAATTTTCATCTAAATTTTGTGTAATCTCAATTCATACATTTCTCATCTGTAGTTTACTAATAGTTTTTTTTACAACGTAAAACCAAAATAATCATGCATTTAAGTGATATCCTCAACCATTTAGGCGAAAATCGAAAAAACTATTTCAATGCAGTTTCTCCCCCTATTATTCAAAGTAGCAATTTCGTATTTGATAATTTAGAAGATTTTAGAAAGGCTTTTGCAGATGAAATGGGATCTACTTTGTACACGCGTGGGAATAATCCAACGGTAGCTATTTTAAGAAAGAAACTTGCAGCCCTTGAAAAAGCGGAAGATTGCTTAGTTTTTGGAAGTGGAGCAAGTGCAAATGCGATGGCTATTTTGAGTCAAGTTCACCAAGGTGCTCATATTGTTTGTGTCAATAATTCTTACTCGTGGACATTTAAAATGCTGACAGAGTATCTTCCCAAATTTGGAGTCACTCACACCTTTGTCGATGGAACTAATTTAGAAGAGATTGAGGCTGCGATTCAACCTAACACTACTCTTTTATTTTTGGAAAGCCCAACTTCAATTGTTTTGGACTTGCAAGATCTAAAAGCATGTGCTGCAATTGCTAAAAAACACGGAATTATTACAGCTATTGATAATAGTTATGCCTCTCCTATTTTCCAACGACCAATCGAACATGGAATTGATATCGTTATTCACTCAGGTACAAAATACCTAAATGGACATTCTGATGTAGTTGTTGGTGTGGTTTGTTCTAGTAAAGAGATTATCGAAAAAATGTTCTATTCTGAATTTATGACATTGGGAGCAATCATATCTCCAAATGATGCCATGCTCGTTATTCGTGGATTGAGAACTTTAGAATTACGAATGAAACGAGTCCATGAAAGTGGAATGAAAATAACTTCCTTTTTGGAAAAACATCCAAAAATTGAAAAAGTAAATTATCCATTCTCCCCTAACTCACCTCAATATGATTTAGCAAAAAAACAAATGGATGGAGCTGGTGGACTATTTTCTCTTTATATAAAAACCGATTCTCTTGAAAAGGCAGAAGCATTTTTTCATCGATTAAAGAGATTTTCATTAGCAGTCTCTTGGGGTGGTCATGAATCGTTAGTTTTGCCATTTTGCGGTTTTTATAATATTCCAGGACAAGAAGATCCTACCCTTCCTTTCAACTTAGTTCGATTTTATATTGGTTTAGAAGATCCTGATTGGTTAATTGAGGATCTTAAACAAGCATTAGAAGTATTGTAAAATCACTTAATTAGCTTTTTTTGAGATCCTAAGATTAATTTTGTTTTGAGATAATTTTCAAGTAAAGAAAATTATGAATGAGTATTTTAATTAAATAAAATAAACCATATTGTTTTTGTTATACATTTTTTTGTTTTTAAATAAAATGATTCTATCTTTGCTTCATTAATAATTGCTAACTAATTGATTATCAGATGAAAAAGCAAGCAGTAAATAGAATGCATAACTTTCCTGATGCGGATTTATACCTTCAAAGTATGGATAGAATTCGTTTCGCCTTACGTGATATTAAGGAATTCGAAAAATATGGTTATGATAAGCATCGATTAAAGACTTTTCAGAATAATTGCGAGAGATTCAAGGATCTGCCAGACGACGACGAATTGGTCGGAGATCAAATGATTGTAACTGATAAGAAGTATTCCGCTTCTGAAAAATTGAAATCTTCCATTCGAAGCTTAATGACTCGTGTAAATATGAAATTCAGCAATAGGACTGGTAGATATCGTAAGTTTGGAACAGCAAAAATGGGCGATATGACTGATGCCCAACTCCTATTCTGCGGACGTCGAGTTGCTAGGGTTGCTCGCCAACAAATTGATTTCTTAAGTGATGTTGGTGTAAATGAGAATGTGATCAATAAAGTCGTAGATGCAACTACAGCCTTTGAAAACGCATTGAACATTCAACAAGATCGAGTAGCAGATCGTGATATAGCAGTTGAACGAAGAGTCGATATTGGTAATTTGATTTATAAAGAAATGGTCACGTTATGCGATATTGGAAAAGACATTTGGGCGGAAACTGATTTGGCGAAATATGAAAATTATGCCATTTACGAAAGTAACAATGATCAAAAAATTAAACGTAAAGAGCAACTTAAGGCTGAAAAGAATGAAAAATAGATTTTAGTTTTAATGAATTAGGGCTGTTAGCACATCAAATGTTAACAGCCCTTTTTTTTTACATTCACTCCAATTCCTTTAATAATACTAATATTCTCCATTTCACCTTGCTATTTTAAACATATAAATAAATCCAAATCTATAAAAAGCTGACTGACAATACTTTTTGTTTGACAAAAAAGAATATCTGTTTTTAGCGGTTTATTATTTGTAGAAACCATTTTTTATCAATTATATTTGATTTCCATTCTATGAGATAAACTACATTTTATTCCCCATTTTAGCACTTAATTACATTAAAAAAAACATTACTACTTACCAGAAGGGAATTCAATTTTTAATGAATTCAATCAAGTGATCATGGTAAGATTAAACCAACAAACAGATTTCCAATTACCGTTTATTGTCTCGGATTCGTCCACTCTAAATCAACAATTAAATCCTAATCACCTAGACTTAGCAGATAGAGTATTATCTATTTTTGCTGCTACTTTTTTCTTTGCTATTCTTTTGTCCATCACTATGGACAATCCTGATTCAGCAAAATTAACAAGTACAAATTCAATTGCCACACTTAAACCCCAAGTAGAAGCAATCATGCCTTTGACAAATTTGGAGCAAAAAGAGATTCAATTCAATAAAAACGAAAAACCTCAAATTTCAGAAAATAAAATTCTGGCTTTAGTACCTTCTTTAAAAAAAGAGACCAAAGCAAAAGTTACTCAAAAAGTAAATACCGCATTTTCAAATCCCATCCAAAAGAATTCAAATGTGATTTCACATTTTGGAAAGAATGAAATTTCTCATCCCAAAGAGTCCTCTCTGAAGGAAGAAATTCATTTACCCCAACCAAGAGTTCCTACTGTAGTTAAAAATGAAACTTTGAATTCATCTACAAAAATAACCATGGTTTCCCCCAAACCAGTTTTTGTAAATAATAAAGTTGATGATCGACAATTAGTCATCAATGATAAAATCACTCAAGACTTACTTCCGCAATCCTACTTTCATGCTAAAGAAAAAGCAGCAGATGAAGGTAAATTAATGTATATCAAGTTTGGAGCGAAATGGTGCTTACCATGTCGCCAAATGGAAAAAACCACTTTCAAAGATGAAAAGGTAAAAGACTTTTCTAATAAAAATTATGTATCACTCTCAGTAGATGTGGATGATTTTGATGGTATTAACATGAAAGCTTATTTCAATGTTAAATTTCTTCCTACCCTACTTATTTTTAATTCCCAAGGAAATTTCATTGCTAAATATGTCAATTACCAATCGGCAGCAAGCATATTAGAAATTTTAGAAAAGCATAAATCTGACCACGAAACGGCATCTGTGATTTCCTCAAACGAAGTAATTTCTACTCCAGTCCTTAAAATTGCAAAAATTGGATCTGTTAATTTTAATGATATTATTTTATCAAAAAAGAGTAATGGAGAGGCCATAAATTCCTTAAAATCAAAAGCGAAAAATTGGAAGTTTACCCAACTAAACTTTCCCACTAAAAATATTAATAGAGGAGAATTATTGTTAAAAGTCAAAGAAACCTCCACAGGGATTAATTTGACCGAATTGAATATCCCTGTGGTCAAGAAAGGGGGAATTGCTGATACTCCTACTACAAATTTTCAATTAGTTCTTGAACATGAAAAACGCAAGAAGAAGAATGGCGAGTATATGGTAGAAACCTACCACCTAACTCAAAATGATTCAATGCTAGTTGGAAAACTACACTTTTAAAAGATGGAGAAATTCACTTTTAAATTTAAAACAAGAATTGTCTGCTATTCATTTAGCAGGCAATTTGTTTTTTGACAAATTTTTAATTCCAATAAAAAAGCGGTGACATTTATTAATGCCACCGCTTTCCTTTTTACTCCTTGGTATATATTGAATCTAAATTATTTATGTGTTCCAGTAAATCTTCTAATTCCCAAGCATCTTTTAATTGATATTCTCCAATTGATTTTCGAACTAGTTTAGTAAGATATGCCCCACTATCAACCGCTTTTCCAAAATCATGAGCTAACGATCTGATATATGTTCCTTTGCTCACATCAGTATAAAAATCAATAGTTGGAAAATTAGTAGAATCAATATCAAATTTAAAGATATGAACAGGTCGTGGTTTGACTTCTATCTTTTCGCCCCTGCGAGCAGTTTTATATAAAGGGACTCCATCAACTTTTATCGCTGAAAATTGCGGTGGATATTGTTCCAAATCACCTTCAAATTTTTGTCTTGCTGTTTCTAATAATTCAGGAGTGATGTGCTCTGTTGGGTATGTAGCATCTGGTTCTTGTTCTGCATCAAAGGAAGGAGTTGTTTTTCCCAATAAAAAGCTACCGGTGTATTCTTTCTTTTGAGCTTGGAATGACTCAAGTCGTTTGGTAAATTTTCCAGTACATATAATTAGTAATCCTGTCGCTAATGGATCAAGTGTTCCTGCATGTCCAACTTTTATTTTTTTTACATCGAGGTGTTTTTTGATCGTATAACGGAGTTTATTAACGACGTCAAAAGATGTCCAAGTCAATGGTTTATTGACTAATAAAACAGCACCAGCTTTAAAATCATATGGAGGAGAAAATTCAGACATTTATTCTTTATTTAATTAAAACCAACCCATTCCTTTTGCAATAGCAATTGCTGCCACTACAAAACAGTAATAAGCAAAATAGGATAATTTACTTCTTTTGACCAAAGCGATCATCCAAGTACATGCTACCAAACCAGTCACAAACGCAGCTCCAAAACCTACAAGCAAAGGAACTAAATCTCCTTGCGCATATGAAATTTCACCACTTAAAATATCCTTTGCCATTTTCCCCAAAATCAGAGGAACAACCATTAAAAATGAAAATTTTGCAGCACGAATTCGATCAATTCCTAAAAGTACAGAAGTCGAAATCGTTGCTCCTGATCTTGAAATCCCTGGAAGGATCGCAATCATTTGGGCAAGGCCAATGATGAATGCATTATTCCAACTTACCTTTTTATTCGTGTTTTTCGCATTGTCCGCGAGAAATAAAAGTGCTCCAGTAACCACTAACATTAACCCAACTAGCAAAATTTGTCGATCAAAAAGTGTCTCCATTTGTTCATCAAAAAGAACTCCTACCACCGCTGCAGGAATCATGGATAATATAATTTTTCCAGAAAATTCTACTTGCTCTTTTTCCCAACTGAAAAGACCTTTGATTATTTCTATAATTTCCTTTCGGAAAATGACAATAGTACTTAAAGCAGTTGCACCATGTAAGATTACAGTCATTAGCATACTCTCCCCTGCTGATTTATCATAACCAAACATGACTTTGGCTAACTCTAAATGACCACTACTACTAACGGGAAGAAATTCCGTTAACCCTTGAATAATACCTAAAAGGATTGCTTCGACAAGATCGCTCATGAATTTTATTTATAAATTTTCAACAAAAAAACAAACCATAACTACTTGATTTTCAATCAATTAAAATTATGCCTTATAAAACACAAAATCTTCTTTACCCAAATAGATAAAGAAGATTTTACTAAGAAAAGAAATTCCTATTTTTTGAAAATAGCATAAATTTCCATAATCAAACCTGCTAAAATAAGGATAGGTCCAACTACTGTAATTCTTGGAGAATAGATAATATCCGGATCCCAAGTATTTGCATCAGGCATACCTCCACCAAGCATCATCATCATTCCAAGAAATACCAGAATAGCACCACCTATTATAAAGGTAAAGTTAGGTTTTTCAAAAAGTAAAGCTTGTTGCTGATTATTTGAAATGGAAGAAGTTCTAGTTCTTCGAGAAGTCGTTGCAGCTACTTTTGTAGCTCCACTTTTTTCTCCTTTTTTACCAACAACAACTTTTTTCTTTGATTTACTCTTGCTCATATTTTAAATATTATTTTTTCTATAACAATTAACTTACATTTTTTAATATAAATCGTCTAGTCTCATTTTCAAGTATTTGTTCACCACAAAATAGGTACTTGTAAAACATATAAAAATACCAGATAGTATTAATCCAACCATCACCAATATCAACCCTAACACATCTTCCAACCAAATATCCAAACGAAGATCTGGGAATTGAATATTGATTAAAAAGACCAATACTAATAATAAAACGATGCCGATTATCCCACTCCACAAACCATTTAGAATTCCTTTGATTAAATATGGTTTTGTAATAAATGACCACGTAGCTCCTACTAGTTGCATATTTTTAATAACAAAACGATTAGAATACATTGCAAGTCTTATCGTATTATGAATTAAAACTACAGCCACAATGATAAAAAAGAATCCTAAAATCAATGCGACATATCCTATTTTGCTTAAATTATCATTTATCTGATCAACCAATATTTCTTGATAAAAAACATCCTTGACAAAATCATTTTCCATGATATTTTCTCGAATGATTTTCAAACTATCACTCTGCATAAAACTCGCAATCATATTAAAATGAACCATATCATAAAAAGGATTCATCACATCTAAAGTGTTTTCTGATGCACCTAATTCTTCTTTCATTTCTTCAGCGATCTTCTCCTTACTAACAAACTTTACCGATTCGCTTTTGATATACGGTTCTTTTTCCAAAGAGTTGGTTAATTCACTTATCTGTTCTGCCGAAGTTTCTTCTTTTATTTCAACCATCACATTTACTTGCTCTTTGTAGACTTCTATCCACTTGGGAGCATGCAAGATAAATAAGCCAAAAAATCCTAAAAGAAATAAAACCAATGAAACACTCAAAATCACATATATGTAACTTGGATTATTCTTATTTGAAGGATATGTTCCTAATGACTTAGACATTTTGTTGTTGATTCTTAAAATATATTTCCATGTTTTAAGAACTATTTTGTTTTTGGAAAAAAAGGATATAATTCGATGGCAAAAGTAAGAAATATTAGGGAAAACAAAATAAGTTATAAAACTTTAATCTTTAACTGATCTAGAGCCAACTATTTATTTGGGAAACCTCGAAATAGTTGATTATAAATAGCCAAAGGTCAACCAAGTGGTAATAAAAATAATTGGGAAGTAACCCCGAAGATAAATCTTTAAGTTAAACTCAACCAAATAAACCTAACAAATGGCAATTTTCAGTTTTTAAGGTTCGTTTTTGAACAAAAGCAATATATTTGCATCAAATAACAGTAATATTCATATGAATTTATTTTCAAAAACAGTCCTTTTATTTTTCTCATTAATCCTAATCTGTCTCTCCTCAGATTTGGCTGCCCAGATATATTTGGATAATGCTTCTTTTGAAGGAAATCCAGAGGATGCTACAATGCCTACAGGTTGGCATCATTGCCGAGATGGTACTACACCTGATTTGTTACCTGGACCTTGGGGAGTTATTAAAGAAGCGCATGATGGAGAAACTTATTTGGGATTAATTTCAAGAGAAAATGGAACATGGGAAAGTATTGAGCAACGATTAAGTAACCCCATGAAAAAAGGTGAATGCTATCAATTTAGCTTAATGTTGGCTTACACAAAAAAATATGCAGGTTATAATTTACCTCTAAAATTAAGGATTTGGGGAAGTTCAACAAAATGCGGACGAGATCAATTATTGGCGGAAACAAGATTTATTAGACATGAAGATTGGAAAAAATATGATTTTGATTTCTATCCAAAAAGTGATATTAATTATGTGATTTTTGAAGCACATTTTGCTGATGGAGTTTATATTTCTTACAAAGGAAATATATTGTTAGATGATTTATCCAAAATTAAAAAATGTGATCGTGCAATGTTGGAGGAGAATGATGGTGCTATTTTTCTAGATAAAATATAAGTCAGGGATCGGATCCCGAATTTAAATTTATAAAATTCGTTTATCTAGTATTTTAAATTCTTTACAAACCCAAAATGCAAATTGGCCAAATAAAAAGAGACCTAAATAATTGGCCGTCAAATCCAATAAATCAAAATTCCTTCGAATCAAAAACATCTGACTGAATTCTTCTATCGTTATAAAGGTAAAAACTATAAAACTCCCCAATAGAATTTGAGTCTTTCCAATCTTAAGTTGCCTTACTTCTAACAATAGATTTACAAAAAAAGACACGCCCCCAACTAAAATAAAATGAGCCATTTTATCACCTAACGGTAAATATTTCACCCAACCAAAAAAGAAGTAATCCCAGCCATTATTAGCTGACAGAATCACAAATCCAATAAATATTAAAAATGAAATTCCTAGGATGCGAATGATCGTTTTTATTTTCAATTGCTCTATATTTTAATAATAAGTCCTTCCTGATTTCAAAAATCTGGAAGGACTCATTATATGACAAATCATATAGGATGATGATTAATTTTTTGCTTCTAAGTCTTTTAAAACTTCTCCCGTTTTCGCAGTCAACTCATCGAATTGCTTTTTCAAATTCTCCT
>CAJQQY010000122.1 GCA_905480595.1 uncultured Saprospiraceae bacterium
ATCCAACACCAAATGATCCAACAACTATGATTGATGTTGATGGAATTGCAGATAGTATAGATGACCAAGATAGTGGGAGCGGAGTTGGTGAAGTAACAAGTGGGACAGCTCTTCCAAATGAGGATACAGATGGAGATGGTTTAGAGGATATAGTCGACTTGGATGCAGATAATGATGGTATTCCAGATATCGTTGAGATGGGTGGAGTAGATAGTAATGGTGATGGGATAGTTGATAATCTTTTAGATAATGACTCAGATGGTTTTGCAGATGTTTATGATCCAGATGACGACGGAACACCAGGTGTAGATTCAGGAGAGGGGACTCAACCGTTGGTAGAAACTGATGGTTCTGGAAATGATTTGAATGGAGAAACAGGTGTAAGTCTGGATAGTGATGGAGATGGTCTGGCTGATAATGTTGATTTGGATGCAGATAATGATGGAATTCCAGATTTAGTTGAAGCGGGAGGAGTTGATAGTAATGGCGATGGATTAGTTGATGTAAATACAGATCTGGATAAAGATGGTTTGGCTGATATTTTTGATACAGATGATGATGGTTTAGCAGGAATTGAAGATGGAACAGATGCACTTTTGATGACTGGGGGAACAGATACAGATGGCGATGGAAAAGCAGATGATCTAGCAATTACATTTACAGATGGCGATGGGAATTCAGCCGATACAGATAATGATGGATTTGTAGATCATTTAGATTTGGATGCAGATAATGATGGAATTCCAGACATAGTTGAAGCGGGAGGAAGCACTCCAAATAATGATGGAAAGGTAGACATTTTAGCTGCACCTTGGGATTCAGATAATGATGGTTTGGCAGATATTTATGATGAAAATAATTCTGGAACTTCCTTAGTGAAAACTACTTCGGATACTAATGCTGATGGGAAAATAAATGCAACAGAGAGTATGACTCCAGGTGGTTCTAATATTATTAATACTGATGCTGATCCATATCCAAATCACTTAGATTTAGATGCAGACAATGACGGAATTACAGATGTTGTAGAAAATGCAGGAGGAGTATTTTCTGCAGATCATTCGTCTGGAACTTTAGACGGAGTAGTAGGTGATAATGCAACTGTAACCGATACCGATAATAATGGATGGCATGATCCAAGTACCACTACAACTACGGATTCAGATGGTGATAATATTCCAGACTATCTTGATATTGATGCAGATAATGATGGAATTGTAGATTACTTGGAAGGTGTTTGTTCGACTTGCCCAACATTTACTCTTAATCCAATTTCAAATCCTACAGATGCCAATGGAAATGGAGTGTTGGATATTTATGAGAGTTTGACATCAGCAAATGGATCAAGCGGTTCCAATATCGGAGCTACTCCAAATGTAGATGACGATTCTGGTAATTCAACTCCTGATTATTTGGATACAGATTCAGATGGTGATGGAGCTAATGACTGGACAGAAGGATATGATATAAATGACAACGGTCAAGCAGCTGATGATTTGATGACCATGGCGACAACTTATGAAACTGCTACGAGTAATGGATATTATGTAAATGCTACAGATACTGATTCTGATGGAATTCCAGATTGGTTGGATAATCAACCTTCAGTTGCTGGATATGATGAAAGTACTCGACCACCATTTTTGAATCCAGTATCAGCATTTTGGCATGATGATGACAATGATGGTTTAGTTGATTTATTAGATTCAAGTCAGAATGGAACAGCTGCTCCTACACCTGATAACAATGGCGGGAACGATTTGGACTGGAGGGATTTTACGGCTTTGGTAAGTTTGCCAGTTGAGTTATCGAGCTTTTTTGTTACAGAAAGAGATTGCATAGTTGAGTTAAATTGGACGACAGCCTCAGAGGAAAATTTTGATTATTTTGAAATTCAATGGAGTGGAGATGGTCATGAATTTGAAAGAGTAAATTGGGTGGCTAGTAACGGAAATGCTAATGGAGACAGTTATAAATCCATCGATAACAATCCTTCAACACATAATTATTATAGATTGAAGATGATGGATTTTGATGGGAAATTTGAATTTTCAAAAGTGGTATATATTAAATTAGATTGTGCATCAACACAAGACGAAATACTTGTTTATCCAAACCCAATCATGCCAAGTCAGCCATTGAATATCGAATTTTTATCTAAAAAAGAAATGGAACAAATCGTTGTAATTGATGTGATGGGAAGAATTGTTAAGAGGGTATCGATAGGAACTGAAGTAGGAAAAAATACATTGAGTTTAGATATTTCTGATTTAGCAATTGGAACATATATGTTACAATTAGTTGGAAGTAAATACTCAAAAATGATTTTGATCCAAGAGTAACTTTTTTTGAAAATATTTCAAAGCCATTTCCAATTGATTTTGGAGATGGCTTTTTTTTTAGAAGAAAGAAATCAATATGTAATCCCATTTAATTTCTACTTTTAAGGAAAAATAAAATATGAAAAACTCATTGCTATTACTTTTCTTTTGTTTCCCATCATTTATACTGGCACAATCAAATACTAAAGTTGAAGTATTAGGAAGCCTTGATTATTCTTACCGACTTTTTACTAATTCAGGTTTAGTTCAAACATTTCGCTCCTCTGAAACAGGAAAATTAAATACTCATTTTGGTATTAATTATTTTCAAAAATTAAAACCAAAATTATGGTTGAAAATTGGGGTTGGTTTTGCAAGCTTAGGTTACAAAACTAAAAGGAGTACATTAATGTTTGCAGATGGACTTGCTTCAGGAGGAATTTCTATGGATCCTTTGGATGGAAAAAAATCTCAATTTATTTATAATTATCATTTTCTTGAAGTTCCATTTTCGCTTCATTACGATTTTTCTGACAAAAAGATAAAACCATTCGTAGAGTTTGGATTAGTACCTATGTATTACTTACAATCCATCACCAAGCACAAATTGGATGGAGAAACTCACACAGAAAGAAATGAACAAGAAGGTATAATAAATGATTTTCAGTTTGCAACAAAAATCTCCTTTGGAGTCAGTTATGCTTTCAATAAAAAATGGGAAATGGTTGTCCAACCAAATTTCCGCTATCATCTTAATAAAATCGTTGATGGTTCAGTTAAAGAACATTTATGGAGTACAGGATTAGCTATGGGGATGCGTATGGCAATGAAATAACATTGAACCAATAATAAGTAAGATAGCATATTTAAATTTAGAATTTTGACGAGGGAATTTTTATGATAGTTTTTCTTAAAAAATCATTGCATACCTACCCTACGGTCAGGTATTATTTTTTAAGGAAAAATAGCGTAAAAATAGACCGTCAAAAACTATATTTAGATTTGCTCTCTTACTTAGTATTACAGAAAAAAAACATGAAAAAACTCTTTTTTATCCTAGTATTTATTCCTTCATTTTTATTCGGACAAAGTCAATTAGATTTATTTGGAAGTGCAGATTTGACTGGTTGTAATTATGGATGGGATAGCTTTACAGGTAATGTGCGAAATTCCAAGGAGGCTAAATTCAATAGTCATTTTGGAGTGAATTATTATCAAAGTTTGAAAGAAAAGATTTGGTTGAAAGTTGGTGTAGGTTTTTCAAGTACAGGCTATCAAAAGCAAACTGATGGATCTGGATTGAGATATGGAAGCCAGCATGATGGAGAAGGAGGCTTTAATCCAAACCTGCCAGCAGAATATTTCACCATCAAGTATAATCATCATTTTTTAGAAATTCCGATTGCTTTACGTATTGATTTTTCGACAAAAAGATTGAAGCCATTTTTTGAATTTGGAGTTTCGACGATGTATTATTTACAAACGGTTTCCATTTTAGAAAAAGAAGACAAATCAAAAAGTGTAGATCGAACTCGAGCGAGCGAGATTAATCAAATCCAAATTGCTCCCACACTTGCTTTCGGATGTAGTTATGATCTAAATGATAAATGGACTGTTTTTACCCAGCCAAATATTCGTTATCATTTAACAGGAATGGTAGATAGTAATTCTCTAAATGAACATCAATGGAGTGCTGGACTTGCTGTAGGATTACGATTGAATCTGAAATAAATTAGTTGAAGAATTTCATTTCTTAAAATTTTATTTCAACGTTTAGGTATCAGATTCCAACAAGGAATCCGATACCTATCTATAAAATTAATTATTGTTTAAATTTAACTTCTCCACCAACAATAGTGTAAACTATCTCTGCCTCTAAGATTTCTCCATCTTTACAATCCCTTAAATCTTTTGTCAAAACAGTCATGTCAGCTAATTTTCCAACCTCCAGAGAACCTTTATCTTTTTCCTCAAAACCTGCAAAAGCATTTCCCAATGTATAAGAAAACAAAGCCTCCTCTCGAGTCATTTTTTGCTCAGTAAAAAACTCTAAACCAGTATCTGCTCTTTTCCTAGTCACCGAGGCATAGAAGCTCTCAAGTGGATCTACATCTTCGACAGGAGCATCAGTTCCATTTGCGATGAGTACACCTGCATCCAATAAAGAACGCCAAGGATAGGCTCCTTCTCGAGCTCTTTGTTCACCCAAACGATCTACTACAAATGGCGCATCAGATGTACAATGTATTCCTTGCATAGATGCAATGATTCCCCATTCCTTAAATCTAGGAATATCTTCAGGATGCAAATGTTGTGCATGTTCAATTCTCCATCGCCAATCTTTTTCAGGGTTAGCCTTCATATTTTTTTCAAAAATATTAATCACTTCTCGATTCGCTCGATCACCAATGGCATGCACACAAAGTTGTAAATCATTTTCAGCAGCGAGTCGAGCGATATTAGTTACTTCTTCAATAGTCGTTGTGTTTTGGCCAACGAAGTGTTGTTTGTCATTATACGATTTCAACAACCAAGCGCCATAGCTTCCAAGAGCGCCATCGACCTCAGTTTTAATTGATCGACATGTGAAAAAATGATCGCCAGCATCGATAATTGGAAACTGTTCTAAATTATTGTTCATCTCCTCGTAAGAATGCCGAAGCATCGCCCACAGTCGTAAATCAAATTTTCCTTCTTCTGCTAATTTTGTATATCTTTCTATCTCAAAATACTTTGATCCTGCATCTTGAAAACTAGTAATACCTTTTTTTAAACATTCCTCTTGTGCCAACTCAATTGCCTGGTACCATCGTTTTTCCAAGTCTTCTTGAGAGAGCGTTTTTTCATATTCTCGAAATGCTTCATACACCAAACTCATTGCTCGTTCTTCAAACATTCCAATTGCTTCTCCGCTGCCATCTCTGACGATTTCCCCTCCAACTGGACTAAGTGTTTCCGCAGTAATTCCACTCAGCTCCATCGCTTTTTTATTAGCAAAAACACCGTGTCCGCTTGCATGTCGAAGCAATACAGGATTGTTAGGTGATACGGCACTTAATTCATCATGGTAAGGATAACCATGAACATTTCGTTCGACAATTTCATTCCATTTTTCTTGGTGCCAACCACGCCCTTCGATCCATTCTCCAGGTTCAGCTGTTTTGGCAGCTTCTGCAACCATGTCAACAATCTCTTGCCAATTTTTTGATTTTAAAAAATTCAAATCAATAAGACTTTTTCCAAGTCCTGAAAAATGCCCATGACCTTCAATAAAACCAGGCATGGCAAAATTGCCTTTCAAATCGATTACTTTGGTTGTTTCATTTTTAAGGGCTTCGATTTCTGCTGTTGAACCAATTAAAAGAATGCGATCATCTTGGAAAGCAATAGCTTCTGCTTCAGGATTATTTTTGTCCATTGTGGCAATTTTTCCATTGATCAGAATCATGGACGCCGATTCTTTTTCACTACAACCTGAAGTGTATATAATTATGGAAAATAGAATAAAAAGGATTTGGAGGTTTTTCATCTTTTTAAATTGTTGATTTGGAAAATAAATGAAAAGGTAGGAAAAACTTGCGAAATGAAAATAAAAAAAGTGATAGGAAGAATAAGTATTTCCTATCACTATTATTTGGATAATTTATATTCTCACATTCCAGTCTCTACCTAGGATGAGGTTAATCATTCTGGAGTTAAAGGGATTAAAGAATATTGGATTATAATTTTGTTAGCGTATTTAGTAAAGTAGGAGGGGAGAATATATTTAGATAGTATCCATATTGTCATTAATAATACCACCTTTTAGTTTTACTTTTTTCTGCTTATTTAATATCTGAACTTTTTTAGCATTAAAAAATTGTTTTAATGTTTTTTTTGAATTTTTCATAATTGAAAATTTTTATACTCAATAAATAATATTGAGTTTGATTAAATAATAAAGTTTAAGGATTGGATAATCTATTCCTACTTGTGATTATTCACAAGAGAAATACAGGGGAGGTAATTAGAAAAGGGTTATTGAAATCACTCTATGGGAGGAATTGATAGAATGATAAATTAAGGGTGCAGGTGTTGAGAACTATATAAAATCAATAATGATTCCATATTTATTAAATTATCAATAAAAAGAGGAGATAGGCTTTGAAATTGAATGAAAAAAGGCCATTACTACTGGAAGAGAGCAGAATATAAAGTAGTGAAATTGGAGAAAATAAAAATAAAAAAA
>CAJQQY010000123.1 GCA_905480595.1 uncultured Saprospiraceae bacterium
TTGTATTACATTGGTCTAAAATGGTAAAAATAATTCTATGAGTTCCCATTGGAAAGTCTTCACTAGCGGAAGCTAATGCATCTGAAAAATCATTAGAACCATCATCGAATAAATCAATTTGATAAGTATAAGTTAAATCGCTGCTTGTCGAACAATCAGTAGTTGCTGCTACAACCAGTTCCGCGAACATATTGCTACAATCACTTGAAGTATTGCAAATTGTTATGTTGTCGCAGGAAGATGTAATGGTAAAGTTACTTTGTGCTTGAAGGAATAAGCAAAATACCCCAGCCAAGAGGAAGGTAAATAATTTTTTCATGGGAATGCTTCTTTAATTTTTTTTGTAAAAATGATATGTTTTAAAAATATTAAAACGGCTCTGGAGAGGAATTAAAATTAGTTTGTTTGGGAAAACGATCCTTGGATAGGAGAATGTATTTAAGATACCGTTCAAATATAAGGATTTTTCGATTAAAAATCAGATTATTAAAATAACGAATAAACCTACTGAAGTAGAATAACTACTTTTTGTGAATGGCCATATTATCCCACCTGTTCTTTTATTTTTTCTAAAGCTAAAAAAGCCATCGCTTCCCATTTATCTTTTTCGGAGTAGGGGAGTTCGAACCAAGCCTTCATCGGAGGTTTGTTTTTGAAAGGACTGAGGTAGTCCCATCGCTTGATTCCGTTTTTTTGAGGGTCAAATTCTTTACCTAGTTTAAATGTAATTGCATTGTTATGGAAAAAAGCGAAAACCTTGTTTTTGTATTTTAAACCAGGAGATGTCATCATATGTCCATGAGTGATATTCGAATTTTTTGAAATTAAAGCATTACCAATTTTGAGGTAAAGTTTTTCTTCTTTTTGCATAGTCTGATTTTTCATGAAAAATTATTCACTAAAATATTCAACACTCAAATCATCAATCCAAATTTCCTTCGAGCCTCCAGCATTCCAAAATTTTACTTTTACATTATTGAACTTTTGCCCTTTTGGTATTTTTATGTCCACCCAAATTCGTCGCCAATTTTCTTGTTCTAACAATCTATGCACGCGGATCATTTTGTGTTTTCTTATCCTGTCGTCATCTTCTAAACTGATAATGAATTGAGTCATTTGCCAATAATTCCACTCTTTATTTTCGCAGTAAAAATCCGCACTTGCCCGAACCCATTCTGAATCTTCATCAGGAGAAAAAGGGATAGTGAAGACTGGAGAAAATTGAACATCCTGGCTCAAGAATAATGAAGTAGAATCAGATGTCGTATGTTTCGCATGAAAAGAAACACTATCAGTAACTTCCTCAAAATCATTGGAATAAATCGTTTTTGGATTTTTTAATATTCCTAAATATTCTTCGTCAGTATCTAATAAAATTTTCCATTCAGTATCAAATTTCGTTTTTCCAAAAATCTTCCAATAGTAAGCTCTTGTCATGTTCTCCGTTTCAAATCCTCCGTAGGGAGTATGTGCTTGCCATGTCTGAAAAATGTTGAGCGCGAAGCAACCAAAGATTAAAATTCCGACTCCAATTTTTGCTAAAAGATGCTTCTTTGTAAAGTCTAAAAGTGCAGCTAAAGGTAATCCCAATAAAACATAAGAAGGAATCATAGCTCGCTGGCCAAAGCCTCCTCCATACCACCAAATGTCCCAACTAAAAATGATATAAGTATTAATAAGAAAAAAGATAAAAACAGCCCAGAAGTTTTTTTCCATAAAGCCTTGAACTCGATTTTTTTTCCATAAAAAATAAAAACCGATTAGTGAAAACGCCATAATTGGAGTGTACATCAACCATCCTTTTCGGTAGCTGATAAAACAATTTTTCATGTGGACACCATTCCATGAAAAACCTTGATCTTGATAACTGTATTCTAAAAGTTTACCTGAAAATATTTTCCAATAAATTATTTGTAACAATCCAATTGCAGCAATGATGCTTCCTGTTAGAAACAGTTTTCCGAAATGTTTTTTCCATAAAAAAAACCGCTCTCGTACACTTTCCAAATTACTCAGTCCCCACAAAACTGGAATCAAAATCGAAATGACTTCTGTTGGTCGAGCCAATGCTGCCCAACCAATGCAAACGCCAATAATGATACTGTCTCGGTAGTTTGGTTTTTCATACCACTTAATGGTGTACCACGTGAGCAACGCATAAAGTGTAAATAAAAAACTATGTGGCATCGCCATATCGAATGCTGTGTAATTCAAATAATTTGTGCCAAGTGCAATTAATACAATCGTAATTGCTGATACTCCATCATCAAAATATCGAATCAATATTTTCCTGAAATACCATAGTCCAATAAAGGCATACGCCAAGCAACCAAACTCCAAAAACAACTGATAGGGAAAAGAATAACCATCTGCTTCGTAACTCGTGAAAGTGGCAGTTGTGTGTGCCATCAAAAACCAAGGAGAATAGGAAAGTGCCATCCCCATTGGATATTTCATGATTTTATTTCCATTTTCGGTAGGATAGGCCGCCATGTCCAATCCAGTAGAATGATATTTATTTTGGATGTCTTCCCTGAACTTCAACTGTGCCAAATCTTGGTAAATAATTCCGGCAGGCAAGTAAGTATAATACCCCATCACATCCCAACTCAAAGTTGCACCACCACCTTTGTTATTCCAACTTGGATAAATGACGACCAATGAGAATATAAAGGTACAACTGAGAAAATAGGCGAGGAGTGATTTTTTATAGTTCATAAAAATTGAAAAGTGCTTCGACTCGTATTTATAGAAAAATTGAAGTGTTGATTTTCAAAAAGTTAGGTGTGTTTTTTGAATATTTGTTCACCTAGTTTTAAATTGTAAAGATGCTAAAAAAAATTAATGATTATTAATCCAAATTAGTTGTGTCAAGTATTTTTCAACTTAGAATAATGGTTTGGCGTTTTACTCTACATTGTCTATTTTTGTGTGCTTGAAAATTTGTAAAATTATTTTCTAGCTTCTTTAAATTTCTATAGTTGATTTTTATTTTTAGACAACAAATCTATTTCTATGTTGTCATTAGCATGATCAATTTACTTAAACCTAAATATCTTATTCACGAAATTTTTTAAAACAATATTAAAACGTCGATGAAAGAATTAAATATTATCATTGGATTGTTGCTTTTGAGCAACTTTATTTTTGCTCAGCCTGACCGATGGCAACAAGCGATTGATTATAAGATGGACATTGATTTTGATGTCAAAAAACATCAATTCAAAGGAAAACAAACGGCAGTTTATACCAACAATTCACCTGATGATTTGAATCAAGTTTTCTATCATTTATATTTTAATGCATTCCAACCTGGGAGTATGATGGATGTTCGTTCGCGAACGATCTCAGATGCGAGTAGCAAAATAGGAAGTCGAATTGAAGGATTGAAAGAAAATGAAATTGGTTATCACAAAATCAAATCTCTTAGGCAGAATGGCAAAAAAGTAAAGTATGAAGTGGTCGGAACTATTTTAGAAGTGATGTTGAATGAACCTATCAAAGCAAATAGTTCAGCTACTTTTGAAATGGAATTTGAATCACAAGTACCAGTTCAAATCCGAAGATCTGGAAGAGATAACAAAGAGGGAATTGATTATTCAATGGCGCAATGGTATCCTAAAATGTGCGAATATGATTATCAAGGATGGCATGCTAATCCATATATTGCTCGAGAGTTTCATGGAATTTGGGGAGATTTTGATGTGAACATTTCAATTGATCGAAGTTATATTGTTGCTTCAACTGGATTTTTAGAAAACTGGGGAAACATTGGAGCTGGTTACGAACCTGATGGCACAGCTGTTCGACCAGCTAAAGGGGAAAAATTAACTTGGAACTTTAAAGCAAAAAATGTTCATGATTTCGTTTGGGCAGCTGATCCTGATTACAAACATATCAAGTCAGTTCGACCTGATGGATTGACGGTTCACTACTTTTATATTGATAGTGACAAAACTGATGTTAATTGGCCAATGTTGCCAAAAACGATGGATCGAGCTTTTGATTTTATCAATAAAAAATATGGACAATATCCTTATAAGCAATATTCATTTATTCAAGGTGGAGATGGAGGAATGGAATATCCACAAGCAACTTTGATTACAGGTCATAGACCTTTTAGAAGTTTAGTTGGAGTTTCTGTTCATGAGTTGATGCACAGTTGGTATCAGATGGCATTAGGAACCAATGAAAGTTTGTATGCTTGGATGGATGAAGGATTTACAAGTTATGCTTCAGCTGAAGTGATGAATTTTTTAGCAGCTGAAGGTTTGCTTCCTGGAACTAATTCTAAAGCCATTGTAGATATTCATAAAGGTGATTATTTTGGTTATGCAAACCTTGCAGTAAGTGGAGTAGAGGAACCATTGTCAACTCATTCTGATCACTTCAATACGAATTATGCTTATAGTGTGGCATCTTATGTGAAAGGGGCAGTTTTCTTGCATCAGTTGCAAGGAATTATTGGAAAAGAGACTTTTGATAAAGGAATGTTGACCTACTATAATACTTGGAAATTTAAGCATCCAAATGTAAACGATTTCATTCGGGTTATGGAAAAAGAGAGCGGATTGGAATTAGATTGGTACAAAGAATATTGGGTGAATTCTACAAAGACAATTGACTATGCTGTAAAGAATGTGGAGAAAGCTGGAAGAAAAACTACAAAGATTACTTTAGAAAAAATTGGTCTAATGCCAATGGCTTTTGATGTACTTGTAATTCATGATGGAGGAAAAGAAATGATCGCTCATATTCCTCTTCGAATGATGCGAGGTGCAAAATCAAAAGATAGCATGGTAATGAAAAAAGGAAGAGACTTTGAAGTGATGGAGGATTGGCCGTGGGTAAATCCTACCTATGAATTTGAGATTCCTTGTAAGTTGAAAGAAGTAGAGCAAATTATCATTGATCCAACTTGGAGAATGGCTGATATTGAAAGAGGTAATAATGAATGGAAAAAGAAAAGCGATGATTAAACGTAGGACGACTCTCCGAGTCTTAAATTCGTAATACGGTTTTCTGAATAGACAAAAAAAGCAGGAATTACTAATAAGTGGTTCCTGCTTTTTTTACGATTTAGAAAATTATTGTAGGTACAAAAAATAAAAGGCGAGATTTTTATCTCGCCTTTAATTAACCCGACTGTCAATTGACAGTTATATATTTTTGATTTGCTAGGAAAATTTGAACTACCATTTAAATTAAACCATTTAACCAAAAAACTTTAAGTGCAAATCTAGAAAAATATAACTTTTAGTATCATTAAACAGTATTTCAAAGGTAGTGTAAAATTTACACAAAGTATAATCTATTTTAAGGAAAATTAGATTTTTGATTTATATGAAATCGTAATGATAGAAGCATGAAATTTACTTTAGTTTTATGTTAATTTATAAGTGTTTGAAAATCATGTGTTTATGTAGATAGTCTTTTGTAGCTTACTTGTGGGGGTAGGTAGTTTTTTTAATGAAAATTTTATTTTTTTTATAAAATTGAATTTATATTGGTTTTTTTAATTGTTTTAAAGTTTAATATTCTGAATCATATACTCTTTAAGAATATAATTTTATTCAGTTGACATAGAATAGGTTTTTCTATAGATAACTTTAGAAAGTTAGTGTAAATTAAACACGTTTAATCGAACCAAAAGAAAAAGCCCTTTCAAAAATAATTTTGAAAGGGCTTTATATATATATTGTTATAAATCTCGCTTCATCATCAACCGATATGCTCCAAAAATAAAAAGTGCCGTATAAATAGTAACAGTTATCATAGCTTCAGATGATGATAAAAATGGATTGAAATCCATTTCTCGAACCATATCATTCGCCATTTCAACAAAAGGTAAAGGTGTCAAATCTTCGATTGCATTTAAAGGATAAAAAATAACAGAGCGAGAAGCTGGGAAATAGTATAAATGTAATCCTCTGATGATTTGCTCCAAAAATATTCCATAAGCTAGAAATAAAAATATTGCGAAACCAGTACGTCTAACTAACATTCCTAAAAATAATCCAAAAGACATGTAGGCAAAATTCATGAGGAAATAGTTAGGAAGATAATTGAAACTTTTGACGTAGATATCCATGTATAGAGGATCTGCATGAATCATTCCTATCACAGTTCCTGCAAGAAAATAATAGGCAATAGCGATAAGGCTAATAGCCGTAATGAGAACTATTTTGGCAGAAAAATATTCTTTTCGGGAAAGTCCTGTGATAATATTTTGTCGAAGCGTTTTGTTGCCAAACTCCATGGTAATCGAAAGTACTCCCATAAAACCTAAAAATAGAAAACCTAGCCAACTACCAATATACCCCATGTATTTCCAAATATTTGGGAAATTATAACATCCAGGAATTCCAAAGAATGCTGCAGGTTCTTCTGGTAAAGCTTTACCTAATAATAAGGTCGCGGGAAGTAAGACCAAATATAAAATCGCCATTACAATTATAGGCTTGTAATTTTTGACTTTTAAAAATTCTAATTTTAATAAATGTAACATTGTTTTCGTTTAGTTTTTGCTGGTAATTTCTAAAAATTCTGATTCCAAACTCTTCGCTTTCGCGACCAAATGAGTTAATGTAATACCATTGTTATGTGCCATTTGGTTAATCTCTGCTGTAGAAAATTCGCTATCAACAAACAAAATTAATTTCCCTTCTTTTTCTTTGAGTTGACTAATTCTTGAATCATTGGAAAGCATATTTTTTAAGCCATCCAAATTAGGTGCTGCAATTTCAACTTGGACATCATCACTAATAATTGAACCAACTGAACCAGAAATTAAATGATTTCCATTCTTGATAATCGAAACATGAGTACATACTTTTTCTACTTCATCCAAAATATGACTGGCCATAATAATGGTTTTTCCTTGCTTTCCGATGTCAACAATCGTTTCACGAACTTCTGCGATTCCTTGCGGATCAAGTCCATTGGTCGGTTCATCAAAAATCAAAACATCTGGATTACCAATCATCGCACCTGCAATTCCAAGTCGTTGTTTCATTCCCAACGAGTATGCTTGAAAAGGAGATTCTTTTCGATGTGCTAAATTGACAATTTCTAATAATTCATCAATTCGTGGATTTTCTACTTTTTTAATGTGAGCAATGATTTTAAGATTATCCACCGCATTTTTGTATGGATAAAAATTTGGGGTCTCCAATAAAGCACCTAAATTTTTTCGGGCATTTTCTCCGTATTGCCCATCAAACCATGAGTAACTACCACTATCTTTTTGAATAATGTCTAGTACCATTCCAAGGAAAGTAGTTTTGCCACTTCCATTTGGTCCGAGGATTCCGAGAATTTGACCTTCTTCAACTTTGAGGGAAAGACGATTGACCGCTTTGATTGGGCCATAGCGTTTGGAGAGTTCGTTGGTTTGGAGTACAGTCATGTTTTATTTTTTATCAAAAATAACTTTCTGTAGTTCGTTGGCAAATTATTAAAGATTAAATGTTGTTTTGACAAGACGAAAGCATGAGGAATCTGGAGTGAGCAGCCTGAAAACTGACTCCTCAAAAAAAATAGAGATAAGGGCATGCCTTGTCTCTACGTGTTGGATTTGTCGTTTTGTTTGTTAAACTAAACTATTATAAAAAGAATTTATTCTTCATCAGATTGTACATCATCACTTGGAAAGGTAATCTGTTCTTGTTGAAAAATTGAAAGGGATTTTTTTGAAAGAGGGAGTGCAGCTTCCAAATTTTCTATAGGTAATTGTAAAAGTGGTTTTAAACTATTTTTAATAACTTCTTCATCAGCAATAAAATCTTCTTCCTCATCTATGGAAGACCAAAAATTCTCTAATGTTTTTTCATCGTCAAGTGAAAGTTCCTCACTTGCTGAAGTTTGCTTTTTATTATTATAATTGATGGCGTAAACGAAATCTGAATTTTTTTCTTGAACTATTTTTTTATCATCAAAATTGGTAGAATCGATTTCTTTTTTATTAAAAAATAAAATGGCTACCATGAAAATAATTAGAATAGCTGCCATTCCACTTAACCAATTAAGTTGATTCCTAACCAAAAGTGAAAGGGGTAAACTTCGTTTGATATTTGCCCAAATTTTAGGATTAGGAGTTGGTTCGATTTCGCTGAGATTATTTTTGACAAAAGAATCTAGATCTTCCCCATCAAGTTGAGAAGCAATTTTTTGCCTGTTAGTATTAGGAGGAGGAGGAGTGAAGTCGTTAAACCTTTCTTTGAAAAAATCCTCTCCATTTTTAGAATTATCTTGCTGCATCAGTTATTTGAATGATTTAATATTTCTTTTTAAAGTGGCTCTAGCTCTGGCTAATTGAGATTTGGAAGTTCCTTCTGAGATACCAAGCATTTTGCCTATTTCTTTATGATTATATCCTTCAATGGCGTATAAATTAAAAACTGTACGATAAC
>CAJQQY010000124.1 GCA_905480595.1 uncultured Saprospiraceae bacterium
CCTGATCCAAATAGCTAATCAACTTTCCTCCCAAGTGAGTCCTAAAATGATTTTTCAAACTACTTATCCGCCGCTCCATCAAAGCAGAATTTTTATCATTAAGTGCATTCGAAATCAAAAACCCTTGCAAGCCAACAGTAACTTTATTTCCTTTTTCCAAAAAACTAGATAGCTGATCAGAAAATTTAATTAACTCTTCATAGTTCTTTTTCAAATCATTATCAAAAAAACCATCAATTTGATCTAAAGCATCTTCACGTTGTGATTGAGCAAATTTTCGAACATAACGATCTTTGAATCTTACTTTTTTGCTATAATACAAAAGGAAGGTTTGTTCGTAATTTTTATTCGTAGTATTGCTCCAACTTTGAGCGTCAGGCTCATTATTATTAAAATATAAAGCCAATGGAATAAACTCATTCAACATATTTTCAGTCACCAATTCTTCTTCCAATTGATCTAAAAGTGGCGACTCTACAAAGTCAACTCCTTCAGGTAATTGATTCATAAAAAATGGTAAAGTCAATTCTTTTGCATCTAATAAGTTTTCACGATCTATGGCAAAAGTGTCTGTTTCAAAACCAGATTTAGAAAGAACAACTGAGTAATTCACATGATCTTTAATTCTAAATTTCACCTTATTTCCTGATTTAATTCTTTTAGTAAAATTCCTCGAATTAATTTCCTTACTATTTTCTATAAACTGAACTGTTGCACCTGACAAGGGCTCCATATTCATATCTAAAACTTCCACCTCAAAAACTAATGAGAATACCTCCCTAGAAAGATTTGAGTCAAAATCTTCTTCTGGTGAAGGTGAAGTAGTTATTTTTGGTTCATCGTTTTTTATTACTTTTTGTCCTTCCCCTTTAGTGCTTAATTCTTGTGAGTTATTGGAAGTATTCTCAGAATCATTAGTTACTTCCGTTGATGTTTCATCGTTTTTCGGATTTTCTAATATTGATACGGGAACACCTGATTGAGATGGAGTCTCAGATTCAATTAAAGTACTAATGATAACCTTAGGTTCATCCATTTCTTCCTGCTCAAATTCTGACCCTTTTTGATTGATCAAAGCCAAAATTTTTTCCTTTGTTAACTCTACTTTTTCTGCTTGAATATTTGCTAAAAAAAGATCATTACAACAAGCTTCATTTTCTTCATCGATTTCCATTGCTTCTATTCTATTGGAAGCGAAATAAGATTTTTTCCCATCTTCATTTAATGCAAAATAAAAATCATTATAACTTGAATTAATAGGATAAACCATGTGCACAGGTGTCTGCCAACTCCGTCCATTTCTTTTCACTTTATAAATATCATACCCCCCCATTCCTGGGTAACCATCTGAACTAAAATATAACGTCTGAGTAGGAGAATGAAAGAAAGGAGTAACATCATTTTCACGTGAGTTAATCACCGAATGATTAACTGGTCGAGTAAATTTTCCATTAAGTGCAACTGTCGAATACCAAATATCTAATTTACCTTTTCCTCCTGGTCGATTGGAAGAAAAAAACAAAACTTCTCTATTGTTTATTTTATCATAACCAATTGTTGGATGCGTTGAAGTAAAACCTGGAAAATTAATAAAGGCAGGAAGTGATCGAGCTTTTCCCCATACATCACTATATTTTCTATCTCTATAAACTATTTCACAATTAATATTGCCTACCTCATCATGCTTACATAAAGTGTAATACAGCCTATTTCCATCAAGACTAATAGAAGGATTGGCAGCAAATTTATCTTCAGTATTAAACTCTAACACTTCGATGAAACCATCTTTATCTTGCTTCATCAATTTAGAGAATAACCTATTGGTTTTATCTTTAAACCTCATGCTTGAAAAATAAACAGTACTATCTATTTCTATTGCTCCAAATTCTGAGTATGGAGTATTAATTCCTTCTTCAATATGCTCTACTGTCAATTTTAAATCTTGATTTAGTATCATTCTTTTTGCCCAACGACAATCGATAATGTTTTTCTCAGCTTGTCGAGAATAGCGTGAATTGACTCTTTTATATTTTTGTAAATATGTATTAAAAACAACTTCAGCTTCATCATATTTCGCCAAATTCTTTTTCATACTTCCTAACCAATATGTGGCTAATGGAAATCTCATACTATCTTTCCCGATTGTAATTTGGGTGTAGGCATCTTCTGCAATTCGGTAGGCTTGGAATAGACGTGCCGACTCTGCATATTTGAAATGAATATCAGTCCGATCAGGTTCGACTTCAAGAATTTTTTTATAATAAACTAGTGCAGTAAAATAGTCATTTGTGGCAAAGGCTTTATCCGCAGCTTTGGTATAAGCACGTAAAGATTGTGCATTAATAGAGTTGAAAACTACAAATGAAATTAAAAATAAAATGAGTGTTTTTCTCAATGTGTTTGTCATGATCAAGCTTTACTGTATGCTTAGTTTAGTATTTGTTTCTTATTCTAATAATTTTAATGAGGATGTTCAATACTCAAATAAAATTTAAACATACTCTTACGCTAATACAACGGACATAATTTCTTTTCTTCAAGAGGTTTCACTTTATTAAAAGTGTAAATAAGGGAAAACTCCGGACTACCATTCCCTTGGGTAGCCTCATTAAATCCAGAAGTATTCAGGTCATAGCTAAGTCCAACTCGAATTTTATTTTTTATATCTAATTCAAAAGTTGGAATCACCGCATCATTAATTCTATAATTCAATCCAAATTGAACTGATAATTCTTTGGTCATCGTTTGATTCAAATGATATTTAAATCCCACTCCAAAGACGGATTCTGAATAAGGCGTTTGCCAAGACATTAATCCTTGAAAAGTCATATCCATTTTGTCACTTACCATAAAACTACCTAATCCATGTAAATGAATTCTTTTACTTAACTCGCTTTCATTCTCATTGAAAAAACTTTGTCGAGCTCCATTTAAATTAAAAATCGAAGCTCCAATATCAAGTCTCGTTCGTTTAGCTGGATTTTGATAATGCCAATTTAATCCAACTGAAAAATTCAAATAAAGAAAACTTGGATCTTCAAAAGCTTCTTGTGAAACCATATCTGAATTAAATATTTCTCCATCAAATTGGTCATCAAAAGTCAATTGACTTGGTTTAAACATCCTTTGATTTCCACTAAATTGAAATCCTCCCGATAAAAAATTCCTTTCAGATAATCGATGAGTGTATCCAATATTTAATCCCAACTGAGACAAACTTAAATCTCCATCTCCTGCTTGATCGTAATTAAAAATCAAACCTCCACCAAATTGACTATTAGGCATATTTTTATGTAAAAATTTTCTTTCATAAGCTCCGGCGAAAGTCATAAAATTAACTGGAACGGATTGCCATTGACTTTTAAAATTACCCACGAACCTTGAGTCTCCGCTGAAAACAGCGGTCAAAGCTGGACTAATATTCAATGGCGAATTCCCCACCTGAGAGAAGTGAATATCTTGTCCTATTGATTGATTTCCTTGTAGGGAGAACATCAATAAGATTACCATGATTTTAAATATAAAAGTCTTTTTAAAACTACTCATCGTTTTTGATCCTAGAAAAATAAAATTAATACTTCTTACCAATTATTTGTTTCATACAATCCAAGCATTTGATATATATTTTAATAAAATACATCTCAATTTGGTCTTCCAGATTGGACATTTTAATTCAGTTTAAATGATTTTCAAAACAGATTAGGTGATTCAGGGGGCAAACAGAAAGGAACAACCAAAATAAATATCACATCAAATTCCAAAAAGAAATTGGATCCATAAATATTTTTTTCTAGCTGCTAGATTAAGGAGTTTAGTTAGGCTTAGGAATCTTTTTTAGTTGAATTAGTAAAGTATTCTGTTATTTGCCTAAAATTATGCAAGCCAAAAATAGACATTTCTTTGAAAAAAATAAGTGATTGAAGTATTAATATTTCATTTAAAACATGATGAATTTAAGTGATATTTATAAAAACCACTCATTTAAGCAAGAAGTCGCCAAACAAATATTATTTTTAACCCAAAATCGAAAACAACTTACTTATGAAAAATTTAGCATTGCATTGGCAAATCTTAATTGGAATGGTTCTCGGAGTCCTTTTTGGGCTCGGAATGACTCAATGGGACAGCGCAGGAACTCCTGAAGTTCATGAAGGAGCAAGTTTTATTAAAGATTGGATTGCTCCAATCGGAACCATATTCGTCAATCTCTTAAAATTGATCGCAATTCCGCTGATTATAGCCTCATTAATTAAAGGTATTTCTGACCTAGGCGATATTTCAAAGTTTAAACAAATCGGATTTCGAACGATTGGAATTTATGTGACAACAACTATTATAGCCGTTTCGATAGGTTTAACCATAGTAAATATTGTAAAACCTGGATCTGGAATTTCAGAAGAAACTTTGGCAAAATTAATTGAAGCAAATCAAACAGATCAATCTGCTTCAGCAAATATTGCTGGAAAAATTGAAACTGCTGCCAAAACAATAGACTCAGGGCCCCTTACATTTATTGTTGATATGGTTCCTGACAATATTTTTGCCGCAGCATCTAGCAATGGGGATATGCTAAAGGTTATTTTCTTTACCTTATTTTTTGGAATAAGCCTTTTGCTCATTGATAAAGAAAAATCAGTCATCATTAAAGGTTTCTTTGATGGACTCAACGATGTAGTTTTAAAAATGGTGGATTTAATCATGTTAATTGCTCCCTATGCAGTTTTTGCCTTATTGGCAAATGTGATAGTTTCTTCTGGAGATCCTGATGTTTTAGTAGAATTACTCTCCTATTCTTTTACTGTCCTTGGAGGTCTTATATTAATGATTGGCTTCTATTTGACCCTTGTATATTTTTATACTGGACGATCACCTGTAGGATTTTTAAAAGCTATGGCTCCTGCTCAATTATTAGCTTTTTCTACTAGTTCAAGTGCAGCGACATTGCCAGTCACCATGGAAAGAGTCGAGGAACATATTGGTGTAGAAAAAGAAGTAACAGCATTTGTTTGTCCCGTAGGGGCTACTGTAAATATGGATGGAACGAGTTTATACCAAGCGGTTGCGGCTGTTTTTATTTGTTTTGCCTTAGATCATCCACTTACCTTTGCTGATCAATTAACAATTGTTACTACAGCAACTTTAGCATCAATTGGTTCTGCTGCTGTTCCTGGAGCAGGAATGGTAATGTTAGTAATTGTATTAGAATCCATTGGTTTACCCTCTGAAAAACTAGCTATTGGACTTGCTTTGATATTTGCAGTTGATCGTCCACTAGATATGTGTCGGACAATTGTCAATGTGACGGGTGATGCGACAGTTGCTATGTTAGTTGGGAAAAGTGTTGGTAAATTAGGACCTCCAAAGGTTAGAGATTGGGATGACAACCTTGAGGCAGTAAAATAATATTACTAATAAAAGTTCTTAAAAATAAATTCCAAAGCCAGCACAAACTCTTTATAAAAAAGATTTGAGTTGGCTTTTTTTATAAAAAAACAATACATCTACATTTCTAAAACTTAACTAAAGATGAAAAGATTATTACCCATTTCGTTGCTAGCTATTGCGCTCACAATCCTTTTTACTTTTTGGAAAGAAACGCCTTCTCCAACTGAAATAGCCAAAAAAAAATCAACCGAATTAATTAAAATAAAAACCAATCACCCGGCCCCAACAGAAATAGGTGGAGGAGAGTCAGCTGAAGGAATGGGTGATGAAGCAGAAAACCAAGGCAAACGAGAAGCTTGGATTGAAAGCATGCACGCTGCAGAACATGGAACTGACTGGAAAGCAATTGAAGCAAGAACTCGATACACGAGACATCAAAAAAGAGTCGCTGCAAAAAAAACAACTCAAATTCGTGAAGACGAATGGCTTGCAGATGGAAATCTTTTTGGGGAATGGGTGGAACGAGGAAGTAATAATCAGGCTGGTCGAATCCTTGCGACAGATTATGTACCTGAGATTGACAAAATATTTATGTTATCTGCTGGGGGAACACTTTTTAAAGGTGATAGAGATGGTTCTAGTTGGGAAGTAATCAATGATGATTTACGTTTCAATACAAAATTCTTAAGACATTTTGAACATAATGGAGGGAGACGATGGATTGCTTTCGTAGAAGACAAGCCTTACTATTCTGATGATGATGGAGTAAGTTGGACTGAATCATTTGGAATTTTTTATACTAATGACAATGGAGGATTTCATGAGCCAGTAATTCTAAATGATGGAAATAATACCATGTATGTTTTGAAAAAAAGCACTTATTGGGATGATATTGAATTATATAGATCTACCGATCAAGGGGAAGTATTTGTTCAGGTATCCTCATTTCCAACTTATGATTTCAAAGAGTTCAGAATGAAGTCGCCTCATAATTCTGATTTTGCTTACCTCGCTAGAAGAGTATCTGGTGATATTTCGATATTTAAAATTGATGGCAACCAAATCAATTTAGTAAAAGAAACTGGAATTGATTTGGGTAATCAACGTTTGAATTTTACTGCAACTGTCTTTGATTCCGATACAATTCTATATACTCATGATAAAGATTTGATTTCATATTCTAGTATTGATGCAGGGCAAACATGGGTTCAAGGAGATACTATTCCTGAAAGACCTTGGGATGTTGGAATATATGTAAATAAATCTGATCCAAACAGATTGTACGCAGGTGGTCAAGAATGTTTTACTTCAGCAGATGGCGGAGCATCATGGTCCCAGCTTGCTGAATGGTGGAATTATTATGACAATATTGAATTTAAGATTCACGCTGACATGATGTCTTTTAATGAATATGAAACCTCAACTGGTGAACCATTTTTATTGATTGGAAATGATGGTGGTATTACGATCAATAATAATGATTATCAGAATTTCTCTACAGGGTATCAGAATATTGGAATGCAAAATTTAAATGTTAGTCAATATTATGATGTTCGATCTGACTTCGACCCAAGTCATTATTATATTTATGCAGGATCACAGGATCAAGGTTTCCAAAGAGCTTTTACGAACTTTTCTAATGAAGGTACTTTGGAATTTGAACAAGTCATCTCTGGAGATTATGGGCATATTTCATTTAGTCTTAATGGAGAAAGAATGTGGGCAGTTTATCCTGGAGGATTGTGTCACTATTATAGTGACCCAGAGAATGGAAATGTAGCTTCCTCATTTACAATTGATTCAGAAGACGAATCTGTTTGGATTCCACCAATGATGGATGCACCAAATCAAGATGACAATTTAGTTTACATAGCCGGCGGAAGTGCCGAAGTTGGTGGTTCGGGATCATACATTATCAAATTGGAATATTCACCTGGGAACATTACCGCAACTAACTTACCTTATAATTTTAAAGGTAACGGAGGAGGAATTCTTTCTGCCTTGGCATCATCAAAACTAAATTTTGAACGATTCTATGTTGCCACAAATAATGGTTCTTTTTATAAATCAGATGACTCAGGTATGAATTGGATCAAAGGAAATATTTCTGTTCCAAATGGACATTACCTTTATGGACAATCTATCCTCCCTTCAAAATTAGATGAAGAAACTGTCTACCTCGGAGGAAGTGGCTATAGCAATGCTGGTGTTTTAAAAAGTACAGATGGCGGTTTGAATTTTGTTGAAATGGTTAATGGAATGCCACAAACTATGGTCTTCGATTTAGCCGCAAATGCAGATGAGAGTTTGATTTTTGCAGCAACAGAAGCTGGGCCATTTGTTTATGTGGTAGCTGAAGAAATGTGGTATGATATGTCTGGTATGTATGCACCTGCTCAAACTTATTGGTCTGTTGAATTTTTGGAAGAAGATAACATTGCTCGTTTTGGAACTTATGGACGTGGGATTTGGGATTTTCAAGTCAAAGAGGAAGTTGGAAATAACAATGTTGCCAAAGCAAATTTCGATTTTAAAACTTACCCTAATCCATCCAATGGAATAATTAATATTGAATGGAACGATTCTGAAAGTGGAAACGTTAATGCACAACTTTACGACTTGTCTGGAAAATTAATCTTGGAAAAGAATTACACTTCTAACAAAACATTTACAAATAAGGAAGTTCTTGACTTGAGTAATTTGAATGTTGGAAATTATTTTTTAAAAATAGAATCTGATCAGAAAGTTGGGATGGAGAAAATAATCTTACAGAAATAAGCAAAAGTAAAATGTATTTAAGTATCATTTTTCTTAGGATTTTTTTAAACCATATAAGGCATTTAAAAAACATATAAGTCCACACTATAAAAACTTATATGTTTCTTAAATGCCTTATATGGTTTAAAAATAAAAACTCCAAAAGTCACAAAAAATTTGGTGAAATCTCATTTCAAATATTTTTATTTCTCTCCAAAAAATCGTATATTTATATTACAAACATACATAACATTTTCCTCAACTTAACAATACATTTACATTTCACAATTTGGAAAACTAAAACACTAATTCGCTGAATATCAGCGTTTTAAACTTGAGAAAACTAACCATCACACCAAGTCAGAAATTTAGCTACGGATTATGAAAAAGAAAAAAAAGAAGGGGAAAAACTTAACCATTTTTTCCATCAAAAAAAATTCCATTATGGAAGGTCAACCAAATGAGTTACCCTTAACTGATGAAGGAGTTATCAAAAGAGTAGGTCATAAACTTGCCGTTGCCGCAAGTTCGCCTGAAAAAAACAACCTGCACATCATTGCTCGGGGGGAGCAATGGATTATCAAAAGAGAAGGTGCTCAAAAGGCACATCGAATTTGTAAAACGCAGGAGCAAGCTGTCAAAGATGCCAAAGAAATGATTAACAGAGGCCTTGCGACAAACATTATCATCCATGAAGAAGATGGTACGGTTGCACAAAGAATTTGATACTAGATGCATCCTTTCCATTTTCAAATCGGAACAAACTGCTAGGAGTTTGAAACACCAGACTACTGCCAATAAATGGTTTAAGTCTATTTTTTAGCCTAATTAAAATCATCCTAAATGCCCTCAACTACATTCGAAAGAAATGTATTTATCAATTGTCCATTTGATTCCGATTATAAGAAATTTCTCCACCCTATGCTTTTCACAATTGTGTATTTGGGACTCAAACCCCAAATGGCACAAACAACTGACTCAGGTGCGGTTCGTATCGATCGAATTCTCAAATTAATCAAAGAATCTAAATACAGTATCCACGACTTGTCAAGAATCGTCGCTTCTCAAGCTGGCGAAATAGCTCGGTTCAATATGCCATTTGAATTGGGTTTAGACATTGGTATTCGCAACGCCTCCAAAAGAAGTAGGTTATCTACCAAACAAAATCTTATCATTGAACAAGTCAGTTTTCGTTATCAAAAAGCACTTTCCGATTTATCCGGAAATGATATTCATGTTTATGGAGATAGTCCTGAACGATTAGTTTTGATAGTCCGAAATTGGTTTACGACTATCCTCCATCCAAAGCAACCGAGCGGTTCAGTCATCTGGGAAGGTTACAATGAATTTCAAACCTATTTCAAGGCTGTTACCGCTGAAGAAGGATATGATGAAAAAGATTTAGAGAGCCTCCCAATTAATGAGTTAATTTATTTTATGTCAAGATGGGTAAAATCTAAAAAAAGATAAATAACATTTTTGAATATTACTTTTTCTGGTAAAAATGATTAACAATTTCATTCTAAAATCTGTTAATCTGTTGCTATCTATTTATACTACAAAACATTAAACTTTTTTGTAATTTTAAGCAATAAAACACGAAGCATATTTTTAATATTAATTAAAATCCTATTTACAAAATGTCAGAAACAACAACACAAATTTTAGGCATCGGAAGCCGAGTCAATCATCCATCCTACGGACAAGGAGTCGTTATCCGTTTACACAAAATTGCTTACGAAGTGTGCTTTATGACCTATGGTATCAAAAATGTCGGAAAGGAATATACCAAATGGGACGTCATCGAGGCAATGCCACCTGACGAGGAAGTTTCTTTCTCAGAAGCTGAAAGGTCGTTAGAGAAAATTTTACAAAAATGGTCAGGTACAACTGGAACAGTTGAATTAGGAGACAAATGGGACGATGGAATACTTATCTTGAAGCCTGCAGATTCTAATTTAAAACCCAAAGAAATGCCTATCGATACTTTTTTCCATAAAATAGTAATGGTACGAGATCGATTACGAGTGATGGAACAACGTATCAACAGCAGCAAATTAAAGGATGAAGAAAAAGTAAACTTGCAACAATACATCACTAGAATCTATGGAAGTTTGACTTCCTTTAATGTTTTATTTAAATATAAAAACGATCACTTTATAGGAGATCGTTCGTAAATCTTTACCACAGGATTAGGGATCGGATACATTGAAGGTATCCGATCCTTTAATACTACAAACTCCGAAGTAAAAAATATCAGGTTAATCAACATACATTA
>CAJQQY010000125.1 GCA_905480595.1 uncultured Saprospiraceae bacterium
CCCAAAAAAAGGATACTTACTTTTCTGAGAGCGTCCTACTTATCTTAATCGAAACTCCATATTAAAATTCTGAGCCCCGCTTCGTTCAACAAAGGCTGATCGTCGGGCGTGGCCACGGCTATCAGCCTTTAATATTATCGGCTGGCTTTATTTTTTATTTTATTTCGAATTTGACTATTGATTCTTTCAATGAATTCTTGTCGTTTTTTTTCATTGTGTATCTTATGACTTTTCAATTTATGAATTTGACCAGTTTCCATTTCAAAATGGATTTCTCCAATATAAATTTTTACATTTTCTATTTCGTCTATTTTTAATTCAGTTAGATTGTCATATACACCTTGTTTCCAACTTATCTTTTCCTTATTAATTGTGATAAATTCATTTTGAAGTAGTGTTGGTTTTAACATTTTAAGAGGGAATAATAAATGGATAATTCCAACAATAATCGTAATTAATCCAACTATAATTTTCCACAATTCAGCTTCTTTATTTACAGGTGAAAAATATCCGATTCCAAGAATTACTATAATAATTCCTGATATTTGTGTCAAGTAAATTTTTTGCTTATTTGGTGCTTCCCAATCTTTTCTAGAATTATATTCAAACCTTTTTTGCATTGCTTTTTGCTTTATTTTTGACTTAAAAGATGAGTTTCCTTTTTTGTCAATGAATTATTTTAAAAACTCTTTTCTCATTTACTCGCTATAGAAATTGAATATTTATTTTTATTGACGATGTTTTATCGACGATGTTTTATCGACGATGTTTTATCGAAGCCATTTTTTTTCTTTTGCTTGCCGATAACGTCCCACGTACATACGCACGTCACGACGTTTAGGAGTGATTGGCGTATGTACTTTGTTGGATGCCGTTTTTTATTTTAAATCTTTAAATTAGTTTATTATGGTTTATTGCGTTGATTCAAAATTATACCCTATTAAAAATCAATTCATCGAAGAAGTAAAATATCAAGATGAAAACGATTTAGAATGGAGGATTGCAAGGGTTCAAAATGGTTTTTTTGTTCGGTATTTTGGACATGATTATTTTTGTGAAAATAGTTTTGACTGTGAAATTGATTCGGGTAAAACTATTCGAGTAAAAAACACAAATTGTATTTTTTTTCAAGATGCTAATTTTGAAACATTTTGCGAAATGCGAAATATTTTAAAAAATGGATGGACTGACGACATATGGGAATCTATTCAAGATTTTTTAACTACCCGACTTCAATTATCAACTGATTTAATTGAATCGGAAATCATTTAATTGAATTTGGCGAATGCCTTTTTTAATTGCAACGGTCGAACGTTTCTTTTTTTAATGGCATCCAACTTGTAGATACACGCCACTATGGCGTATATCTACCTTATATATTTTTTGAAATAAATTTTAACTTATTTTTGTAATCACTTGATAACGAACACTTTGTATAGTAACGATTGTCGAAAGAAGGTTTCATATTATAAAAAATTATAGGTTAAAACGTATTTGATTTATTTAACTTTGTTTTCGTTTTGAGTCTTTGATAATATCCAAAGGACTTCTTAATTTTTTTAATGCCTTCGAGGATATATGCAAATATTTTTCAGTTGTTTTTATTGATCCATGACCAAGAGCTTCTTGAAGTAACGCCGTACTAAATCCATTTTCAATACAATGAGTTGCATAGCTATGTCTTAGCGTGTGAACTGTGCCATAAGCATACACTTTTGAATCTTTTAATGCTTTATGAAAAATATTCTGTACACTACGCTTAGAATACTGTCCTCCTGATTGTCCCTCCAATAACCAATAGTCTGGCTTATATTGGGTTTTGTAAGTATTTAGATAAGGTATAACTTCTTCTGCTAAGGTAACAAATCTATCTTTTTTTCCCTTACCATCTTTAATAAAAATTACTCGTCTACCTAGTGAAATATCTCTTACTCTTATATTGATAACTTCACTTAATCGCAGTCCAGCTGAATATATAAGTAGTAGAATAAGTTTATGCTTTAAGTTTTTCGGGGCTTCAATTAATCTAATTACCTCTTCTTGCGAAAATACATTGGGTAAATGTTTTGGTTTTTTAGGCCTTGGTATTTCTATTTTTGTGGGAGGATATTTAAGCACTTTTTCCCAATAGGCTTTAACGGAATTGATTATTACGTTTTGAGTTGATTCAGATATTTTTTTAAACTTTATTTGATGTAAAATATACTGCTGAATTTGTTCAGATGTAAGATCAACTGGATGTATATTTTTATGAAAAAGGAAGATAGAAATGAGATGGTTTCGATAGGATCTCATAGTAGAATGTCTGAGGCGTCCTAAGGTCATTTGCTCCAATAAGTTATGAATCGCATTTTTTTGATGTTGATTAAGTAGTTCAAACGTATTTAGTTTTACATTTTTTTTCTTTTTAATCAATTTTGGTATTTGAGAAAACTGAAATTCTTCTGGGATCTCTTTTTTGATTTTAAAATCAAATTGAATATGATTTAATCCAATAAACTTTTTTAAAAGTCGATAACTTTGTTTTACATTTGGTATCTCCCAACAAATCATTTCTGGATCCCATCTTCTACCATTTATATTTCTCAATACTTCTGTCCATCCTATTTTATCAATAGGCACAAATACCTTTAACCAATTGGCGTTCTTTTGCTGGACAATAATTTTTTCTCCTACTACTTTTCTCCTTTTCTCTTTTCCAACCCAATAGGTGGCAAATTCAACTTCTAATTTTGGTTTTAGTATTATTGATGATTTTGGTAAAATCAAATTATGTTCGCCAAAGGCAAGTTTGATTTTTTGAAAGGATTCAGGAGAGTAGGGTAGATGCCAGCACTTTTTGGTTTGGCTCCATTTTCTTCCTTCGATGGATTTTACTTTTCGAATTAATTCAGCGCTTTTTTCGAATTGAATTTTTATCCGTGATTCACCACGGTGATTAATTTTAGAGACGTTTATCATTTTAGTTTAGTTTCTCATCAAGTAATTTTTTTGTTAGACAAGATACTTTTTAAAAAATAATTTTTATAAAAGGGAGGTATGAATTTATCAGCTTCTTGTAAATTATTTTATTGGCGTTGCAGGTAGTTTAACTCGAAATTAATTTGAGCGAAGGGAAAATTTCCCCAAAAGGAATCAGCTATTTCCCCAAAAAAAAACACCCTACTTCCAGGGTTTAGAAGTAGGGCGAGTCCTAAATGTTTTAAAGAAATAGTTAGTTTTTTGGATTTATTTTACAAACGAAAAAATATTTTAATAGGCTATAAAAACAGCGCCTGATAATTTTGTGTTAGAAGCATCATTTAATTCTATCATATAAAAATAAGTGCCTTGTGGGAGTCGAGCTCCATTCCAACTGCCGTCCCAATTGTTTTGATAATTTTCACTTTCAAAAATCATATTTCCCCATCGGTTAAAAACTCTAACCTTATGTGACGGATATCCTTCTATTCCTCTAACCACAAAGAAATCATTAACATCATCTCCATTAGGAGAAAATCCACTATAAACAACAATTGATTCGCACTCTACATAAATAGATACTGTTGCCTGAACACATCCTACGATATTACAAATTTCATAAGTGAAGTTATCATTTCCACAACTTCCTTCATCCGGAGTATAAAAGTAATTCCCTAATGAATCTGATACCAAAATCCCATTAGAAGGTGCGCTTACAATTGAAATAGTGTCTGCCAAATCAAAACTGTCATTGGTCAAAAAATCAATAATAAATGGAGTTCCAAAAGCAGTTGTATCTGCATCATCATTGGCTATAGGTAATCCAGCATCTCCGTTACCTACTATAATATTAAAGCAAGTCGTATCGCATCCTCCTTGATTATCGCAAATAGCGACACAGGCAATATCAGTTCCAGAAACGGTGCTATTTATATCCAAACAAAAATCCACCGTGTCCAAAACTATCGACGTCAGAGTAGGAGCAAGGGCGATAGAATAATTATTGACTGTCCCGAATAAATCTGTAGAATCAATACAAAAATATTGTGAATCGTCTTCTGATAAAATTACATTAATAGTATCAGTTTGAGGATCTAAAACATTAAATGAAATAAAGGTGGTATCGCAAAATCCTAAATCATCACATGCCATTAAACATAATTGCTGCGGGCCTCCTACGATCGTTTCCCAATCGACACAGACATCATCTGGAAAAATATCTAGCCCCATTCCATTATCCTCACAAACATTTTCAAGGGTAGCAAAATTGCCAATTAAATCACTAGTATCTACACAGACACTTCCCGAAATATTGATATAAGTGGTTAAGGATAAATAATCATTTCCCAAGCAAGCGACAGTAATCAAAACAGAATCAATACAGGCAGTTGCCGTATCTACTAAAGTGATCAAATGTGCGCCTTGAACCAATCTGATTTCACTTCCAAGTGGAGTCAAACTAAAATTTGCACCCATGATAGAAGTAGAATTAAATACGCCAGGTTTGGAGGCAATGAGAGAACCATAAACGTTGTCGCTAAATCCTCCTAAGATGGTAAAAGGTACATTGATATCAAATTCCCACACTCCTAAAGTATCCCAAAGGTTCATCGAGTCTACTAAACTTTGCATATCTGGAAATTCTCCAGAATAGACAACTCCATTGATTGTCCATGATTCTAAAAGGTAGGGACCAATGGTTCCTTGACCAAATAAATTATTATAACTGTAAGCTACAGTTGTATCCATATCGCACGAAATTGCACCATTAGAATATAGTACACCATTATCATAAACTTCGAGAGTATTGTAAATATCAAATCTTATTGGAAGACAAATTGCAGCCATCGCTCCACAGTCTGAAATACTAGCATTGATAAATTCTGGTTGTATTAAGGTATCGCATGCAAAAAATAATGGAGTAGGAATTGTATTGAGAAAAATATGTACCGTATCACAATTAGATTGGTCATCGCATATTTCAAAACAACCTTCAGACTCACCTAATTCCAATCCAAAATAATTGATGCATCCAGTAGTCACATCTGATGAAATCGAAAAATTGGCAAAATCTCCACTTAGATCTGGGCAAAGATTATTTATAGTTTGAATGGTTCCAGGAAAGGAATTGATATCTACACAGCTTGTTCCAAATTGACCATTAGGAATGGACGTATATATTGAGTCAGTAGTGGCAAAAGATATATTAGAGAAAAAGCTAAAGAAAATCATTGCTATAAATAACGATGAAAATTTTTGCTGGGGGAAATTCCGCATCATGCTGTCCGTTTTTATAAAATGTTTGTTAAAGGATTATAATAAAATCGTCTGTTTTCCTAGAGGACAAATATTAGTTTTGGCTCATATGAAAATGAACCCAAAAACTGTGCTAGTTAATTAATAGTTATAAACATTTGGTTTTTACGCCTTTATACATGGTTTGTTTCTGTTATTTAAATTTAATTAAATGTGTATTTTTTGATTTGAAAAAAATTAATTATAAATCAAACTTTAGCTTATTTAGGCTATTTGAGGTGCAATGTGAAGCAAAATAGTATAAAATAGGAATCCGTCTAATCCATGTTCCTATCTAAAAAACTAACTTTGTACCGCTTAGAAATATCAGAAATCATGAGAAGAAAACATATTAACAATTCATTTAAGAATTCAGGTTTGGAAAAAAAATCAATTCTTTTATTTTTGTGTGGAAATTCACATTAAAATGATAGTTAAGTTTTTTTCAAACTTTTCTAAGCTAATTTTTTACCAAAGAATTTATTCTAAATATGGTTGTTGGTCAACCGTAAAAAGTTTAACGTACAACGCCAAACGAATAAAATCTAATAATTTTTAATCATTCATTTTTTCAAAAAATAATAATTGATCGTATGAAAAATTTCATTTTACTAATGACAACTGTTTTGTTTTTTGCTTGCGGAGAACCAGCTGAACCAGTAGCGACTATAGCTACGACTGGCGATTTTACAGGTTATGAAATAACTAAAATTGCTGGATCTGAATTTGAAAAAGCAACTAAGAAAAATGCCCAAACTGGCCAATTGATTGAAGATGGTTTTATTTTAAATGGAAAAAAAACCGGCACTTGGACGACTTATCATCCTAATGATAATTTGACTGTTTACACAATTACAAATTATGTAGATGGCAAAAAAGAAGGATTGTATATGGAAGCGGAAAAAAGTAATCGAGTAAAAGCCATCGGTTCATTTTCTAATGATGTAAAACATGGAAAATGGATAACGTACAATTTTTCTAGAAGAGAAATAGAGCAAGATTATAAAAATGGAAAACTCCACGGCTTCAGTAGAACTTTTTATAAAACTGGAAAAGATGGTCAGAAGAAAGAAGAAATCGAATTTGCCAACGGAATCCAAAATGGTGTTTATCGATACTATAAAGAGGATGGAACGATCTCTATAGATTACGTCTATAAAAATGGCGAAATCATAGAAAGAAGAAAACAAGGTTAAAATAACGGTTAACTGTTAATGATGAACGGTTAACACCAAGTGGTATTAACCGTTCATCGTTTATCGTTACTTTGTGATCATGACTTTTGCCATGTAGTCTCTTTTTCCATTATTTTCTTCGGATGGATAAGGGTAGAGGTAGAATAATTGGATGGTGTAACCTTGTGAATTTGTAGTGCTTCCACAACTTCCAGTTTCATCTTCGCAGAGTCCTTTTGACTCTAGTGTGATTGCCGAAACTGCATCACCAACAGTAAAGTCCATACTTATTTTTGCCTTTCCAGCTTGAATGCAATTAGTCCCAGTTGGACATCTTCCTTCCCCCACATCAGACATTAATAAATTTATTTTTTCATTTCCAATTTGAATAGATTGATTAAGTGGAACCATAATGGTTTCCCCTAAATTATAAGTAGGTTGATTGCTTACTTTTGGGCAAGCAGAAAATAGAATAACGCAAAAACTAAGAAGTGTTAAAAATTTCATATTGGTAGGTTTTTAATTTTTAAAAAAAATCAGGATTGTTTATTTCAGAGGTGTATTCCCCCAAAAAAAACAGTATAATTAATGATAAAATGAAAACTAAAATTAGACTAAATAAACCAAACATAATCCCATTTTTTCTAGTTTTATCATTATAAGTATAAAATTTATTTCCATCAATATCAGTACTTTTATCTTTCCAATAATGCAAACTAAAGCCAACGATTCCAATCACAAAAAAGATACTGAAAAATAGACTTGTAGCAATTAAAGATAAATAGAAGAGTAACATCCAACCTATATTTTCATCTTTCCCTTTTTGCAATTCATACAATCTTTCCTGTTTCATTTCTACCAATGCAGAAGGATCAATGGGAATACCTCGGCGCTTTAATAATTCTTTGGTGATGGTAATATCTTCGATGGAGGATTCGTCTGGTTTTCTCAAAATGGCCAACAATTCATGGTCGGTAAAATCATTTAAATAGTGTTCATGAAAGTCTGCTGCATTTTTTAAAACTTCATCTTCAATAATTGAATTGACGGTAGAAATATCACTTCGTAATATTTTTAAAACATATTTTGGATAATTCGGACTACCAACGATAGCTTCCGTAATCAGCGTTTCAGAGCCATCAAATTTGTAGGGGATTTCATTTTCTTTCAAAAGATCAATGAATGGAAGTGCATCTTCTTGAAATTGAAAACTTCGATAAAATTCGAACTTGTCCTCTCCCAAATTTTCAATCAAATGACCATCAAGCGTTTTATCCATGTTTTTGAAAAAATTAAATAATGTTTTGATTTATATCTTCAATAACAATAATAGCGAAAAAAATGGAATGAAAAGAATTAAAATTGATAACCTAATTTAATCCCAATTCTGACCTCAGTTTTAAGGAGGCACGGTTCAAAAAAAAAGGTATCGGATAACTTCAAGTTATCCGATACCTTAGAATTTTATCAATGTATAAAATGGAATTTATTTAGGATCAAGAATTTGATCAATCCTTTCTACTAAATCTTCCATATGGTACTTTGTAAAAGTATCTGTTGATTTTGGAATTGCGCCTTGAAGTTCTGTTTTCAAAACTTTGAGATTCCCTCGACAGATAGCTTTTATATTTGTCTGGTCAAATGCTTTATTTTCCATTTTCATGATGTCTGCCATCTTGTTAACATAAGCTCTCTGCAAGTTTCTTCTAAATCCATCAATATTTTTAGCAGTATAAACTTCTCTAAAAATGGCACTTTTAGAAGAAGCAAAAACATCTAATAAAGTGAAAACCTCACGAAAGGTTCGAGCCATTGCTTCAGCTTCATCCAATCGTCTCAATCTTTGAGAATCAAACAATTGATTTAAAACGCTGCCTTGCAAACGACTAATTCTATCGGTTGCACCAGATGGAGCAATTTTTTGCAGAATATCTTTATCCAATAACCAAGTTGGGGTTTGCCAAACTTGTTCATCCATGTACTTCATGGCAGCCATTTGATGGTCTTTAGATACTGGAAAAAATACAGGTCCTTTTTGTTCTGTAGTTTTTGACATCTGAATTACTCCACCAATATTAGTCACAACATGTCGATTGAATTTTCCCAATTGGCCGTACACCGCATTGTACATTTCTGCTAATTGATCAAAGTCATTTCCTTCGCCTGCTTCCTCTGACCATTGGACTAATTTCGGAACGATTCGTTTTAAATTTTCGATCCCTAAATTTCCAGATTCGATCGCATTATTTCCTAAATCCTCAGTCTGAGCAGTTGGGTCAAAAGTGTTTCTTTTTTGACTTCCAAATCGGTAGGCAGGATCATCTGCTCGCTCTTTTATCCACTTATTCAGAGTAGCTCTTTCTTCTTCAGGTGACTTAGCATCTGGAATTAATTTGTATCCATAAATGATAGACCAAACATCATATTCACCGATCATTGGATAAAAATTAGTTACTCCGTCACTTGGTTGAGCAACGTGATTAAATCGAGCATAATCCATAATCGAAGGGGCTGTTCCGTGAGTAGCTGTAAATGTAGGAGACCTTAACGAATCAATTGGGTAAGCAACACTTGAACCCATATTATGAGGCAATCCTAAAGTATGTCCAACTTCATGAGCTGCTACAAATCGAATTAATTGTCCCATCAATTCATCGCTGAATTTTACTTTTTGAGCAGCTGGGTTAGCCGCTGCAGTTTGAGTCATAAACCAGTTTCTCAATAACTTTTGGATGTTGTGATACCAGATAATATCACTCTCCAAAATTTCACCTGTCCGTGGATCATGAACATGAGGCCCCATGGCATTTTGAATATCAGTAGAAACATATCTTAAAGTGGAGTAACGAGTATCCTCTGGACTCCAATCAGGATTCTCTTCAGCTGTAGGTGCAATTTTACCAACTATAGCTTCTTTAAAACCTGCTGCTTCAAAAGCTGGTTGCCAATCATTAATTCCTTGCTGAATATATGGAACCCATTTTGAAGGAGTGGCAGGATCGATATAGTAAACGATTTGTTTTTTTGGAGCAACGACTTCACCTCTTTTGTAGGCTTCCATATCTGTTGGTTCCAATCTCCATCGAGTGATATATTGTTTCGTTTCTGTAAAGTGAGACTCAGAACTATAATCAGTTTGACGGATAGAAAAATATCCAACTCGTTCATCATAATATCGAGACTGCATAGGCTCATCAGGAAGAACGATGAAAGATTGATTCATCTCGATCGACATCGTCTGAGTGATATTGTTATCAGGTAATTTATCTCCTCTATAAGTTAATACGTGTCGAATTTCTACATTTTGAGGGAAAGCTTTCATGCTCGAAACCATACTACGTTTAGAATCTAATCCTTTAATTCCAAATTGTTTTCGTTGACCTGAACTTACTGCACCTATCATCGGAATGTCCTTCGTAAAAAATGGACTTACTTCAAAAACATAAGCAGAAGAATCTTTGTTGTAAGCTGCTAAATCAAACGTGGCTACGATTGGTTCGAAGTTATTATTTCTTACTGATTCGTAAATTGGATCATCTTCACTAGCTACACTATTATAGCTTACAGATCGCAAAAGGATTTGGTCATCCTTTTTTTGCCATCGGATAACTTGTTGTGGGCGAGACTTAACACCTGCACCTCCAAAGTTTAAGTTTTTAACAAAACCTGAAATTCGACTGACCACTAAAATCTCTTTTTCTAAAATGTCTTTTGGAATTTCGAAGTAATTCTTACTCCCAACTTTGTGAACAGTAAAAAGACCTTCATCTGAAATCGCTTTTTTAGTAATGACTTCATTATAAGGTTTGACT
>CAJQQY010000126.1 GCA_905480595.1 uncultured Saprospiraceae bacterium
AACGAAAGAATACCAATTATACACTAAACAATATTCTTCTCCAGGAGCGATGATTTCATTCGAAGTAAAAGGAGGTGAAAAAGAAGCTTTCCAATTTCTTAATCATCTTAAACTCTTCAAATTGGCGGTAAGTCTTGGAAGTACGGAAGGTCTAGCGCAACATCCTGCATCAATGACTCATTGTGGAATTCCTCGTGAAAATAGAAATCAGATGGGTATTACAGATAGTTTAGTTCGACTGTCCATTGGTTTGGAAAATGTGGTTGATATTCTTTGGGATGTTGAACAAGGATTGGAAAAAGTAAATCAGTTGGAGGAGATTTTCTAAAGAAGAAAACCCTTTCCTCGTTTTGAGGAAAGGGTTTTCTTTAGTTTCATACAAAATAGTTTGCTTGTCAATATTTAGAGTTACCCAGATTCCGAATCCCTTTCCAAATAATATCAAGATCATTCGCCACTTCATAATCTTTTGCATATAAAAAATTCAGTCGATCGATAGTTGGATTATTGAGTTGATCTAATTTTAAAGCATCCAAAGGAGACAAAACTCCAGGTCTAATATTAGGTAAATTTTCTAATGTTTTATGCTCGTTGGTATTATTGTTATTAAAATATATCCAACCCAACTTTTGTTTCCAAAAAGTACATTGAAGATATTCCCAGCGAAGCCAATCCTATTTTTTATGATAATAAAAAACGGTAAAAAAAGAAGGATAAAAAGGACGCTTAAAAGAAAATCCAACATTCGTTTATTTCGACGATTCATATAGTCAGCAATCCGAAAACGAATATCAATTGTGTACAATTCTCCTGCTGTATTTTTGGAGCTACTTCCAATGATGCTGAGGCTTTCTTCAGGGACAATTTTATAATCCAAATCTGTTCCTAATCGAGTCATCCATTGCATAATATTTTGTGCAGGAATATCTTTTGAACAAAAAATAATTTCATGGATTTTATAAATATGAACTACCTCATCAAGCTGTTCTAAACTACTTAAATATATTTTTGAATCTTCAATTCCTTGAGGAGAAACGGTTCCAATTAAATTAGTATTGACTCGTGCTTGAACCAATAAATTCATCACTCGATCACTTTCACCTTTGCTTCCAACAATGACTAAATTAGATTGCTCTTTTTTCCCAATATTAAAATTTTTATACTGAAAAAAATGCAAAAAAATTCGTGCACTCGTAGTCGAAAACAAAGTCCATACTGCTCCCATAACAATCAATGCACGTGAAGGTCGATATTGCAAATCCAAAAACCCATAAACTGCTGCCAACAACAACGACCCCATCAAAACTCCTCGAACTAATCGACGAATATTATATTTTTCATCATAGCCTCCATTAAAATAAATTGCTGATAACCAAATAGTTATGTACAAAGGGAAATTAAACCACAAATAAGCAGACTGGTAATAATCTGGTTCGTCATAATAGATCGTTGCCCAAAAATCTTTTAAAATAAAAAGTCCCCCCAACATCAATGCGGCATCAATCAATGGCAAATAAATTCGCTTAAAAAAACTTCCTGCTAACGTGATAAAGGCTCTAAAATAAATAGCAGCATGAAGCATCAAAATAAACAGTTTCGCTTTTTCACCAACAAAGTGTTTACGGGCAAAAATAATCATGGCATTGTAAAATACTTTGACATAATTGAGACTACCTTTTTTGGTACTTTCACCTTTATAATGAATGATCGTAGTGTCCGCGAAATAGTAATTTTTATATCCAGCTTTTACAATTCGGTAAGACAAATCAATGTCTTCTCCATACATAAAAAATGCTTCGTCGAGCAAACCTATTTTATCCAAAACTGATTTTCTCAACATCATAAATGCTCCCGCTAAAACATCAACTTCATGCGTTTTATTTTCATCTAAAAAACCTAAATGATAGCGATTAAAAGTTTTTGATTTTGGAAAAATTTTAGATAATCCAAACGTTTTGCAAAAGGCAACAAATGGAGATGGAAAACCTCTTTTTGACTCGGGTAAAAATTGACCAGAACCATCAATCATTTTAACGCCTAAACCACCTGCATCTGGATGAGCATCCATGAAGGCTATACATTTTTCAAAAGTATCTTCTTCTACTACTGTGTCAGGATTAAGAAGTAATATGTACTCCCCATTCGACTGTTGAATCGCTTGGTTATTGGCTATGGAAAAACCTGGATTGGATTTATTTTGGATGAGTTTTGCCTCTGGAAATTTTTGTGAAACCATTTGACAGGAATCATCAACCGAATTATTGTCGACGACAAATACTTCGGCATTGACATGCTTGATTGCGTTTCGAACAGAGAGCAACGCTTGTTCGAGAAAATATTTGACATTATAATTGACGATGATGATGGAAAGCTTCATTGGCTAACCTTATTCTCCTTTGATTCGATAAGGAACTCGTGCTACGATAGAACGTCCCAAAGTAATTTCATCAGCATATTCCAACTCTCCACCAAAGGAAACACCTCTTGCTATAGTACTCACTTTTACGTTCATATCTTTTAATCTTTTTGAAATATAAAAAATAGTGGTGTCACCTTCTATCGTTGGACTGACAGCCATGATAACTTCTTTGGTTTCTTCTTTTTGCAAACGATCTTCCAAAGAAGTGATATTCAAATCCGCTGGACCAATTCCCTCAATTGGAGAAATTACCCCTCCGAGTACATGATACATTCCTCTAAATTGCCCTGTATCTTCAATTGCCATTACATCTCGAATATTTTCCACCACACAAATAACAGATCGATCCCTTCGCAAATCTGAGCAAACTCCACAAATTTCTGTATCTGAAATATTATGGCAATTTGCACAAGTCTTTATATTTTCGCGCATATTAATTAATGCAGCTGTAAAATCATGTGTGGTCTCTTTCGACTGATTCATTAAATATAAAACGAGGCGCAAAGCAGACTTCTTTCCGATGCCCGGAAGAGTTGAAAATGCTTCAACAGATTCTTGTACAAGTTTGGAGGTAAAATTCATAAAAACAAAGGTAAGTACTTGAATACAAATAAATTGAGTTTTTGAAGGCAGATTTTTTTCCAGTCGCAAAAACCTTATTGATTTTAAAATGTTAGATTTTCCATATTTTTCTTAACAAAATATCAGGAATTCCTATTAAAATATTGCATTTTTGCAATTCCTATTTATTATCAATTCAAAACTTAAATTTAAAAGTAAAATATTATGGCTGAAGTAATTCGAATGCCTCGAATGAGCGATACAATGACCGAAGGTAACATCGTAGGTTGGTTAAAAGAAGAAGGTGAAGAAGTAGAACCAGGTGATACTCTGGCAGAAGTTGAAACGGACAAAGCAACGATGGAATTAGATAGTTATTCTGAAGGTGTGCTTTTGCATATCGCGGTGAAAGAAGGAACTGTGCCGATTAATGGTGTAATTGCTGTTGTTGGCGAAGAAGGAGAAGATTGGAAAGCTGCGATTGCAGCAGATGAAAATGGAGGAAGTGCTCCAGCTGAATCTGCTTCAAATTCAACACCTGAACCAGAAGCAAAAGTTGAATCAACTAATGTTGATATTGTAGAATCTCCAAGTGCAGCTAAACCTGAATCTAGAATTAAAGCTTCTCCTTTGGCAAAAAGTATGGCTGCTGAAGCAGGAATTGACATTTCTCAAATTAAAGGCTCTGGTGATAATGGAAGAATTGTAAAGAAAGATGTGGAAGCATTTTTGGGTGGAGCAGGATCTGCACCAGTAAGTACTCCTGCTGCACAACCTCAAGTAAATGTTCAAACTCCTCCAGCAGTACAACCATTTGTTCATGCAGGAGGTGAAGGTCATGAAGATGTGCCGATGAGCATGATGCGAAAAGCAATTTCTAGAAATGTAGCTGCTAATAAATTTACAGCTCCTCATTTTTACTTGACCATTGAAATGGATATGGAAAAGGCGATTGAGTCGCGTGCGAAAATGAATGAAATTTCTCCTACTAAAATTTCTTATAATGATTTAGTATTAAAAGCAGCTGCAGTTGCTTTGAGACAACATAGAATTATCAATGCTTCTTGGTTAGATGAAAATACTATTCGATATAATCAAAGTATTAATATTGGAGTTGCAGTAGCAACACCTGATGGATTATTACTTCCTGTTATTCGACATGCAGATATGAAATCTTTATCTCAAATTAATGCTGAAGTTCGATCTATGGCTGGTTTGGCAAGAGATAAAAAATTACCTCCTGAGGAAATGCAAGGAAGTACATTCATGGTTTCGAATTTAGGAAATTATGGAATTGAAGAATTTACAGCAATTGTAAATCGTCCAAATGCTTGTTCAATGGCAGTCGGTGCAATCGTTGAAAAACCAGTAGTTAAAGACGGAGCAGTTGTTCCAGGCAAACGAATGAAAGTGACTTTGTCATGTGATCATAGAGTGGTGGATGGAGCTACAGGCGCAGAGTTTTTACAAACATTTAAATCTGTAATGGAAGATCCAATTCGAATGTTGGTGTAATTTTTTTACTAAAAAAAATAAAAGTCGAAATGAGTTAAAAACCTTGTTTCGACTTTTTTGTTTAAAATATTATGAAAAAAACATTAGTTCTAGGTGCATCTACAAAACCTCATCGTTATGGTAATATCACTACACGAAGATTGAAATTATACAATCATGAAGTTGTTCCTGTGGGAAATCAAGCAGGTGAAATTGATGGTATTGATATTCTATTGGGAAAACCAGAAGTGGATGGTATTGATACAATTACTCTTTATTTAAATCCAAAACGCCAAGTGGAATTTTATGATTATATTATTGGATTAAAACCAAAACGAATCATTTTTAATCCAGGAACGGAGAATCCTGAACTAATGAAACTAGCTAAGGAAAATGGAATTGAGTCGGAGATCGCATGTACGTTGGTTTTACTTTCTGTTGGACAGTATTAATTTTCACCTAACTATATAAAATGAAAAAATGGGCTATCAAATTAATGATAGCCCATTTTTTATCTTCAAGAACGTAGGTCTTAGTAACCTGCTTCTTTATTTCCTTGGAAGTTAGTTCCACCTGCTCCAGAGCCAGCATTTGCTCGGCAATCAGGTTTTCCCATTTCAGTTTCGCCATTAGCTACACTAAACTCAACACGACGGTTCATCATGTTTTTAGCATTAGTAGCTACCAGGTTATTTTCTTCTCCTCCGTATCTTAAGACTAATCGATCTCTAGAGATTCCATACTTGCCTACCAAATAGTTAATCGCAGTTTCTGAACGATTATAAGAAAGTACTTCATTGTAACAGTTACTAGAAGTTCTATCTGTGTGACCAGTTACCACTACTTTAACTTCTGGATTTTGCTTCATAACAGTTGCTACATGGTGTAAAGAACCAAAAGAAGAATTTTTCAAGCTATACTTGTTAAAATCGAAATGGATCATTGGTAAGAACCAATCTGAATATGAAGGTACTGGAGTTGCAGCGGCATTTGCAGCAATCTTAGCATCTACAATTCGGTTTACATCATCTTCACTAGTGTAGTTCGGATTAGGAATAGCAGCGATACCATCAGCATCTACAGTATTCACGTAACCTGCAGGAGTGTAAGGCTCTTTATCCAATCCATCAACAACACCGTCTCCATCGCTATCTAAAGCAATTCCTCGAGTATCAACAGGGTATCCTGCTACAGAATTTTTCTCTTGATCAATCATATCGATAACTCCATCTCCATCAGAGTCAGTCATGTCAATTTTTGGACGAGCTTTAACTTCAGCAATATCGTCAGCTAATAAATCCATAGGACTTACCCACCAAAGAGGTTCAGAAGCTTTTTCAGAATCTCCAATGTTGAAGTTCAATCGGATATTAGTATAGTTAATTAAGTCTCTATACTGTGTTTTAACACCCGAGGAGTTCCATCGGTATCCATCCACAAGGTCTGCTTCGTTTCCGAAAATAGCTTTTACTTGGTGTTCGATACCAATATTGAATTTTTCGTTGATTCTGTAGGAAACACCTGCCCCGAATGTTGCATGAACATTCACCTGACGAGATTCCCCATCTCCACTTCTTCTTCCAGAAGCAGTTTCAGCACGAGTTTCGTAATCTCCATCCAGAATGTCTTTAACATTTGATGCAGCGTCCTTTCGGTCATCTCGACTATTTTCTGGATCTAGACCTGCATCTACAGAATTAAAGTCATGAATGTTCCCGCTTCCATCAGTAGCATCATAATAAGCTTTATAGGTATTAATACCTGGACCACCTATTACATACCAATTCCATTTACGAGTTTGGTTGTTAAAATTAAAACTGTTCAAACTGAACACACCTTGAACGTCAACTGAAAAGAATTCAGTCTTGAAGTTATGGTACCATGCATTTGTTCCTCCATATCCTAAACCAGATAATACAGGATTAGCAGGAACATGACTACCTGCAGAATTCCTAGGTTCTAAACCTAGTGCGCGACCATACATCGCGTCTAATCGCAATGACCAAGCATAGTCTAAAGCTCTTCTTACATGAAACCCAGCCCCAAAACTTGGTCTAGGTAATACATCTCCAACTACCATGAAGTGTCCAGCGTGAACGCCGACTTCCCACATGTGTTTTGGTTGTGCATTAAATTTGAGATTAGCTCGGGCGTTTCCGCTATCCTGAGCTGTTGCTGTAGTGAGTAAGAAAAGACAAAAAATGCTTGTCAGCAGAGAATAAATCTTTCTTGTCATAGGGTAAATTACTTTGATGATTAACAAATAGATTTTATACTAATATAAAATTAATCTATGAATAAGACTGCAAAAGTAATGCATTTCTTATATGTCACAAATTAAAACAAAAATTCTTTTATAAAATCGTTCTAATTTAGTATAATTCTATCCTTATAGAAGAGAGAATTATGTTAAAATTGACGGTTTTGATAAATGTTTACTGATTTATCTGATAGTATGTGGAAATATCTAACGATGGATTGCATTAAATTGATAAAACTAAATGTGACAGTTTTTCACATTTAAAGAATTGGAACAGTTTTGTTAGATATTAATAAAGCGTGATATGGTAGATTGTGTGAAGAAGGTAATAAGATCAAAGAAAAGAAAAATATTCATCAAATAATGATGATTTTTAAGATTTTTTTCAAAAGACAATGACTTAGCCAACTTGTATTCAGTACTACTTTAGATATCAAAAAAAGAATAATATCTATTCTTTTATATTTAACTCCAAAATTGAATTAGATTATTAAGTTGTTCTAAGTCCTATTTTGGGGGGTTAAATTGGGCTTTATTTATTTGAAAAAAGTTCTTTTACCTTTTCAAGATTATGTTTAAATAAAATCGGACGATATTGTTGAGTCGAACATTTTATATGTCTATTTTACTGAATATTATAAACAATGTTTCAATAAAAGCAATTCATGTTCTACTCTGACGAATTCATGTCCTAAATAGTAACATTCAATAACTGTTCCACTTATTACGATTTATTGTTATTTGTAAAAATAAAATATAAAATAGTTCGTTTTTGATTGATATTTAAACATTCTCCTTCCTTCAAATAGCATTAAATCCCTACTTTTGCGAAAATTTTAATACATGATAAATAATTGGTTTTCTCCTGTTGATACTAAAACTATAACTAATTTTAGTAAGCTAAAAAATCATCAATTTGGAAAAAAGATAACGATACACGACAATTCTTCGCTTGATCTTTCTAATACTCACATTGCTCTAATTGGAGTTGGAAGTAAAGAAGCTGATGCTATTCGAGAGGTTTTATACACGATAAGTTTCCCATTTAAAAAATTAAATATTGTTGATCTGGGAAATGCTAGGAAAACGGAAGGAACCTTTTTGACTCCAATTTTAAAAGAACTTCTTCAAAGTAATATTTTCCCAATAATTCTTGGTCAACAAGATGAATATGCACTATCTCAATATCATGCATATCAATATCGAAAGCAACTCATCAACATGGTTTTAGTTGATGAAAAAATAAACTACAATAATCCAAGAAACAAACGTCAAACTTATTTGAATAAAATAATTGATAGCCGAACTTCTCATTTATTTAATTTGAGTGCATTAGGTTACCAATCTCATTTTACTGCTCCTGAAGTGGTAAGAGTTTTAAATAAAAATAATTACGAAGCTGTCCGTTTAGGAAAATTGAAGGATAACATTGAATTAGCTGAACCAATTATCCGAGATTCTGATATGATGTGTTTTAATTTAAATGCCATTCGCTATTCTGAATGTCCTGGGGTTAATTCTCCAACTCCAAGTGGTTTTTTTACTGAGGAAGCATGCCAAATAGCCCGGTATGCTGGGATTTGCGAAAAGATTTCATCAGTAGGCTTTTATGGTTATCAATCAGATTTAGACATTAATCAACAATCAGCACATGTGGTTGCCCAATTAGTTTGGTATTGTATTGATGGTTTTTACAATAGAAAAAATGACTATCCAAAATCTACGGATGGACTCATCGAATACATTGTTGATACTAAAAAAACGGCTTATTCACTTACTTTTTGGAAAAGCGAAAAAACAGGTCGATGGTGGATGCAAGTGCCAATCAAAACTAAAAAGAAATTAGATCGACATAAACTTATTCCTTGCTCTTATTTGGATTATCAAATGGCATGTCGAGAAGAATTGGCAGAACGTTTACTTAATGCTTTTAGACGTTTTTCATAAATGCTTAAAAAACTTAATGATTTAGGAGAGTAGTTCTTCTAACTTAATTCCCCTTGACCCTTTTAATAAAAAATGAGTTTCCTGAAAATCTTTTTTAGCAAACCACTCTTTTAAATCATTCACACTTTCAAAATATAGAATTCCATCCATTTTATTCTTTGCAAATTCATTTCCAACCAAAATGACTTGTTCAATATTCAAATCAATTGCTTGTTGAACGATTTTTGTATGTTCATCATCACTAAATTCTCCCAATTCCAACATATCTCCTAAAATGGCAACTTTTTTAGTTGAATCTACTCGCTCAAAATTTGTTAATGCATTTTTCATACTCGTTGGATTAGCATTATAAGCATCTAGAATAAATGTATTTTTTCCTTTTTCTATCAATTGAGACCGATTATTAGATGAAATATAATTTTCTATTGCCTCTTTGATTCGTTCTGGTCTGACTCTAAAATACCTTCCTATCGATATTGCAGTTATGATATTATTAAAGTTATAATGTCCGATTAATTGACTCTGAACTGAGATGAGTTCTTTTTTGTTATTCAAAAAACCAACCTTGACAAAAGGAGACTCTTGAAGAAGTATAGTTTCGTAAGGTGCTTCTAATGGACTAGGATTTTCACTTTTTTTATAAAAAACTCTTTTAGATATGCCCTCTGAAAGTTCGGATAAAAATGGTTCATCCATATTTACAAAAGCAACTCCATTTTGCCATTGTATGAATTTGTACAATTCAGATTTCCCCTTTTTAACACCTTCTATACCTCCAAAACCTTCCAAATGGGCTTTCCCTATATTTGTTATAACTCCATGAGTTGGCTCAGCGATTTTGCACAAGAGATTTATTTCTCCAACGTGATTTGCCCCCATTTCAATAATAGCAACCTCATGCTCCGAGGTTAATTCAAGCAAAGTCAATGGAACCCCTATATGATTGTTAAAATTTCCCTTGGTAAAATGACAATTGTATTGACTATTTAAAACAGCAGAGATTAGTTCCTTTGTAGTTGTTTTTCCATTAGACCCTGTTATTCCAATGATAGGAATAAGCATTCTTCTTCTATGAAAAGTAGCTAGTTTTTGTAAAGTCGAAAGTACATCATCTACTAAAACTGTTTTATCATCTTTCTGATATTCTTCTTCATCAATTATTGCATAAGCAGCTCCCTTTTGAATTGCCTCTTGAGCATATTTATTCCCATTAAATCGATCCCCTTTTAATGCGAAAAATAAGCACCCTTCTTCGATTTTCCGACTATCTGTTATTACTTTCGGATGTTTTTGAAAAAGAGTATATATAAATTCTATTTCATCCATTTTAAATATCTTTTATACTTTTTTTTACTTGCACAATAAATAAAAAAAGTCCCTACATTCATGGAATGTAGGGACTTTTTTTTAAAGTTATATCAGAAATTATTTATATTTTCTTTTTACTTTTTTACGTTTGATTTTGAATTTATTCCCACCAGTATCTTCATTTCCTTCTGGACCACCTGTTCTAGTCATTGCACATCGGAAACCAATTGTTCGATCTGATTTGTCTTCTTCTTTAAATCTTCTTGCTCCAGGAGCCAACCAATAAGCTCTATCTGCCCAAGATCCTCCTTTTATTACACGTGCTTTATCACTAATCAAGGTAGTAACTCCATAGTTATAAGTTGCTTCAGATTCTTCGTCACCATCAAGGTAATTATAAACTTGACCTCTTTTATAGTTTTCACGACCAGCAGCTTCATCATCTTCAACATATCTGTATCGGATTCGACCTAAACTATCTTTTTCAACTGGGGATCCGTTTTCATCTAAAACTCTTGTTTCAAATTTATTTCCACGGAAAGGATTCAATTCTTGATTCTCAGAATCTCGAAGTGTTCCATTTGTCATTGGACGATATAAATCCATTGTCCACTCATTTACATTTCCAGCCATGTTATACAAACCAAAATCATTTGGTAAAAATGCTCTTACTGGAGAAGTAATATGTGCTTTATCATTCAATTTTCCAGCCATCCCCATATAATCACCTCGCCCTCTTTTGAAGTTAGCTAAGATCGCACCTTGTGACTTATCTCTTCTTTCATATCGAACTGTATTCCCTTTCCAAGGATAAATTCGACGATCAGTAATCAACTCATCTTTAGAAGATGCTTGATTTCCAACCAATGCAAGAGCAGCATATTCCCACTCAGCTTCTGTTGGTAATCGGTAAGAAGGTAAAAGGATTCCATCTTCGAATCTTACTTTACGCTCTCCACCAGTTTTGTGATCCTTCAAGTTCTTACGAACACTTCCTTCATATTGATTAGAAAGATATGCTTCCGTATTGAAGTTATCTTCATCTCTTTGTTCAGGATTAGTCTCTAGTATTCCTTTCTCAATCAAAATCATCTCATTCACACGATCAGTTCTCCATTTACAGTATTCGTTAGCTTGTAACCAACTTACACCTACTACTGGATAATCATTGTAAGATGGATGACGGAAATATGTTTCAACAAATGGTTCGTTGAAAGATAATTCTTCACGCCAAACTAAGGTATCAGGTAACGCATTGATACGAACCTCCGGATAAGATTCTCCAAATACCCTATCTAACCAGTACAAGTACTCTTTATAATCAATGTTACTTACTTCAGTTTCATCCATATAAAATGAAGAAACGGTAACTCTTCGTGGAACGGCATCCCAATCGAAAGTCACATCTTGCTCAACTGTTCCCATTGAGAATGTTCCACCTTCAATCAAAACTAGGTTTGGACCAGTAACTTGACCTTGATAATCTTGTTTTTCAAATCCACCCCATTTTTGGTCGTTATAATTCCAACCAGTTGTGGATGATTTTTCTTTTTTCCCGCAGGAAGCTAGTACTAATAATGATAGTATAAATAGGAATCGGTACTGCAACACTTTTCTCATTTTTGGATTTTACTTTAGATAGTTAAAAAAATGACTGACAAATATAGTTAAATTTTTAAATAGCTAACTTTTGTTGCTATTCAATTTTAAATTATTCTGAATTAATTCAAGGGTTTTGATAAATTTCTTACTATTTGGCTCAAATTATTCGATTTTTGAACGGAGAAAAGTTGAAAATGCTTCAATTTCTACGATCAAAAAAATTTATCTAAACACAAATATCTTAGGAAGTTAGGAAGAATGGTAATACTGTTGTTAAAATCCCATTCAGCAATGTTCCTTTTTTATTATGAATTTGACTTTTATCTAAACAATCCAAAACAGTCATTATAATCGACTTTCCCTGGTTTATCAAAATTCATAATTAATGAAATTTCGTGGCTTCCTCCCGTACGGCCTAATGATAATTTCGAAATAGTCATATCATAACTGTATCCGATTTTGTAGCCGCCTGCTTGAAATCCAACTAAAGCTATTGCTGCGTCAGGATTTGCAAAACCTTGACGATACCAGAGTCCTCCAAAAATAGCACCTAAATTTCCATAGGCTCCAATATTGAGTTGTCCAAAATCGCCTTGCTTTACAAACATTACGTTTGGTGATATAAACGAGGCTTGCCTTTTTTTATTGCCTTCACTTATTTTGAATTCATATCCTGCATGTAAACCTAGTCGAAGCGGTAACCCTCCATCTAAATTTTCATTTATTTCCAAAAAACTTTCATTAGGTGTATTTAAATGTTTGGTTGTAACTCCAGCGTAAAAGTTAGAACTATATAATAGGAGTCCAGCTGATGCATCAAAATAATTATTAGAAAGATTTTCAGGTTGCATTTCTTGAGTTGGAAATGGTGTTCCTCCTTGGCTAACAGATCCCAAAATGGGGTCAACTTGATCTCCAAATATTAGTTTTTCCCAATTCAAATTTATTCGAACTAAACTTCCTTCTAGTCCTAATTTTAAATTCAAATTATCATTGATCTGCAATTTATAGGAATAAACACCACTAACTTTAGTCGTTTTATATAAACCTTGTCCTGCATCATCTGTTAGAATCATTAAACCAATTCCGCTATTAAAGTCTTTGAAAAATTGAGAGTAAGCAACAGAGTAGGTCACATAAGCTTGATTCAAGGAAGGCCATTGATTCCGATAATTTAGTGAAATATGTGGAGAATAAGTATTTCCAGCAAACGCAGGATTCAATTGCAATGGTGCCGCATAGTATTGACTATAAATAGGATCTTGAGCTTGTGTGGAGAAACTCCACATCATAGCTAATAACATTAAGATAAGAAAGTTATGTCTTTGCATTGACTAAAAATGTTGTGGTCAAAAATTTAAAATAGGTATTTTTGCTAAATATGCATTGGTAATTGGAACGATTTTTTTTAATCCTTTTAAGGTGTTTTTTTAACTTAAAAAGGTGTAAACTAAATTCTTAACAAAGCAATACGCAAATCGCGTTAACGTTTCTATAACAATTAATTGCAACAGCTTATTTTATTCAAATTAGTTTTTGGATAAATTAAAATTACACAAAAAATGAAAAGTATTCTTCTCCCCTTGTTTTTGATCGCAAGTTTTTCTTTTTCGTTTGGACAATCGACACATAATATAGTTGATCGATTTGATTGGTCTGAAGATCCAATTATTCATAATCCTTTTGAATTAAATGATCCACTCGAAATTCTTTCATTTGATGGAGCCATTTATCAGAACGCTCATCCTTCTCTTCCAATTTCATCTCATCGATTTCAGGTGAATTCTAAAGGTAATCTTTCTGTGGAAATTATCAAGGTTGAATATCAACCTCTTGATAAAAAGCCGACACAAGATGATGCTTTTATTCAAGATCAATTAGTTTTTCAAAAAGAAATTACCCAAAATAGAGAACAATACTTTGGAAATGTCTCATTTATTCCAATTATAAATTCACCTTCTGGTGGTTTCCAAAAAGTCGTTAGCATTGAATTAAATGTATACTTTACTCCTTCCTCTCCTACTCTCGCTTTTCGAGGTCCCCCAACTTATACTTCCAAATTAGCAGATGGTGATATCTATAAAATAAAAGTGGATAAGGATGGAATGTATAAACTAACTTATGATTTTTTAAAAACACAATTAGGAATTGATAACATCGATAACATTGATCCTAAAAAAATCCAAGTGCTTGGCAATGGAGGAGGAATGCTTCCAGAACTAAATGATACAGAACGAATTGACGATTTAGAAGAAAATGCAGTATTTGTAAGGGGTGAAAATGATGGTTCATTTGATAGTGATGATTATATTCTATTCTATGGTGAAGGACCAGGAGAATGGAATTTCAACAGTACTACCAATACCTTTCTCTACAATACAAATATTTATACCGATCATAAATTCTATTTTATAAAAATAGGTACAGAGAATGGAAAAAGAGTTGAGAGCCAAGCTTCTGTAACGGGGACAACTTACACCACAACTAGTTTTGATGGTTTCAACCACTTCGAAGATGATCAAAGAAATTTATTACATGATTGGTCTGGAGCGCAAGGTTCTGGGAAATTATTCCTAGGTGATCTTTTTTCGTTGGTTACCGAACGAACTTATACTAATCTTTTCTCTTTTGACAATCTTGACGCAGGCGAAGAAGCGATTTTGTCTGGAAATTTTGTTTCTCGGAGTAGTACAAGTACTAATTTCAAAGTAAATACTTCTGGACAAGAATTCACATCTAGTGCTATTGGAAGTGTTCAACTTGATCAAGGAGAAAATACTTTTGCTAGAACTGGTTCATTTCTCGAATCATTTCAGCCTACCAATGGTGATTTTAGTTTTACGGTAAGATATTCAGGAACTGGTGAAAGCGAAGGCTGGCTAGATTATTTAACTTTGAATGTTAGACAAGAACTTCAAATGACTGGTAGTCAACTTAAGTTTACAGATAAAAAAACTTTAGATTATCCTTCTTCAACATTTGAATTAAGTAATGCAGAAGGTGTAACTATTTGGGATGTAACGAATCCACTTAATCCTTTTTCTCAAGAAGCAACTGAAGGAAGCCTTAAAAGTTTTGGTGCAGAAACTGATATACTCAAAAATTTTATCGCCTTCAAAAGCGCTGATAATTTATTCACGGCAGAAGCGGTTGGGAAAGTTGAAAATCAAAATTTGCATGGTTTAGATAATATAGACATGGTTATTGTTTATTACAACGGTTATGAGGATGTCGCAGAACAGATGAGAGAACATCGAGCAACTTTTAGTAATCTAGTGGTTGAAAAAGTACGATTAGATCAAATCTATAATGAGTTTTCAGGCGGGGCACAAGACATATGTGCTATTCGAGATTTCTCAAAAATGTTACATGAGCGATCTAATCAGTTTAAATATCTATTACTTTTTGGAGATGGGTCCTTTGATTATCGAAATATCACAGGCTTAAACACGAGCACAGATGAAGGTTTTTTCCATAATCTAATTCCCCCTTACGAAACCAACCAATCTCTTCATCCTATTAACTCTTATCCATCAGATGATTTCTTTGGTTTGCTGAGTTCAGGTGAAGGAACTTCAACTTTAACCGGCGATTTAGATATTGCTGTGGGTCGATTACCTTTCAAAAATAATGAGGAAGCACAAGCCGTAGTCAATAAAATTATTAATTACGATACTAATCCTGAAACTTTGGGTGATTGGAGAATTAGATTGACTTTTGTTGGAGATGACGAAGATAGTAGTGTACATACCAAACAAGCAGATCAAGTCTCTCAATTATCGGAAGGGGAACATAATGTTTTTAATCACGATAAAATTTTCTTTGATGCCTATCAACAAGTATCAACTTCTGGCGGACAACGCTTCCCTTCAGCTACCGAAGCAATTAATCAAAATATGTTTAAAGGAAATTTAGTCATGAACTACCTTGGACATGGAGGTGGCGGCGGTTGGGCGCAAGAGCGAGTTTTACGAACTCAACATATTGTGGATTGGGAAAATTTTGATAAACTACCACTTTTAGTTACAGCAACTTGTTCGTTCACAGGTTATGATGAGCCGAATTATGTAACTGCTGGTGAGCATTCCATGATTAATGCAAATGGTGGTGTAATTGGATTATTCACCACAGTCCGAGCAGTTTATTCTTCTCAAAATAAACAACTAACTGACGCTGTTTTTAGAAATATTTTTGATCGAGTTGATGGTCAAACTTTTACTATCGGCGAAGTGGCTAGATTAGCTAAAAATGATTTAGGAAATACTCAAAACAAACGAAAATTTGCCTTAATCGGAGATCCTTCACAAAAATTGGCCATTCCTGAGTATAATATTGTGACAACCAAAATTAATGGAAGCGTAATTGATACCGCAAGTCAAGACACCATTCAAGCTTTGCAAAAAGTTACCATTGAAGGTCAGATCGAAGATTTCAACGGAAACCTTTTAAGCGATTTTAATGGAAAAGTTTTCCCAACTATTTTTGATAAACCAATTACAGTTTCCACTTTGGGGCAAGATCCAGGAAGTCCTATTTATGAATTCAAATTACAAAAAAACATTATTTTTAAAGGGATAGCGAGTGTAACTAATGGTACTTTCACTTTTACATTCGTAGTTCCAAAAGATATAAATTACTCCTATGATTATGGTAAAATCAGTTACTACGCACACGATGGTGTTAGTACTGATGCTTCAGGTTATTATGATAAAATTATTATCGGAGGAACAGATCCAAATGCCATTGCTGATGACCAACCACCACTTATCGAAGTTTACATGAATAGTGAAGAATTCGTTTTCGGAGGAATTACAGACGAAAATCCAGTTCTTTTAGTTAAGCTTTCTGACGACAATGGTATTAATGTTGTAGGTAATAGTATCGGACATGATCTCACAGGTGTTTTAGATGAAAATACTCAAAATACATACGTTCTTAATGATTTTTACGAATCAGAATTAGATGATTATACTAAAGGTACTGTCCGTTACCCTCTATTTAACTTGGAAGAAGGACTACATAAAATCAAGGTTCGTGCTTGGGATGTTTCCAATAATTCCGCAGAAGGTTACACAGAGTTTGTTGTATCAAAATCTGCAGAAGCTGCACTTGATCATGTTTTGAATTATCCAAATCCATTTATGGATAATACTTCTTTCCAATTCGAACATAACCTACCTAATCAAATCGTCGATGTACAAATTAGAGTTTTCTCTGTTTCTGGAAGACTCGTCAAAACCATCGATGAGCAAATCATGACCGAAGGTACACGCGTAACAGGCATCCAATGGGATGGAACTGATGAATATGGAGATCAACTGGGTAGAGGTATTTATTTGTACAAAGTGAAAATTGGCGGAACAGGGGCGGCAGGTGATGAAATAAATACGGAGAGTGATTTTGAAAAATTAGTGATTTTGAAATAAATTTTCTTAGACAATTTTGTCAAAGATTTAAAATAGAAAAATACTTTTTGCGTTTAATAGTTTTGGAAAAACTACTCTTCAAAATTATTATCTCCCGAAGCTGTTTTCAATTTTAATTTTTATAAAAATTTAAGGCTTGATTTTGTTTTAAAAGAAAAAGAATCAGGTCTTTAAAACCATATTTTTTAAGTCTTCATATTAAAGGATTTAAAAATTTAAAAATTCCCCTATATTTGCAACTTCAATTTTTGAAATTTAATACGATTATGAAAAAAATACTGTTTTGTTTTCTCTTTATTACATGCTTTTTAGCAATTTCTGAAACTCAAGCACAAGGATTTACAAATTGTGTTTATAATATAGAGAAACAACGTTGGGAAAAACCAGGTGGACTTGGTGAACCTTGTACCAACACGATTATCACTTCCGTACCATTTTTGAGAATTACTCCTGACGCAAGATCTGGCGCAATGGGAGATGCAGGTATTGCAACTTCTCCTGATGCTAATGCGATTCACTTCAATTCTTCCAAATTAGCTTTTGTCGATAAAGATTTATCTCTATCAGCTACTTATACTCCTTGGTTAAGAGCATTAGGTTTGAATGATGTTTATATGGCTTATCTTGCTGGCTATAAGCAAGTAGATAAGTTATCAACCATTGGATTTGGATTGCGATATTTTTCTTTAGGTCAAATCAGTTACACAACTGATACTGGTCAAGAAAATGGAACTGGAAAACCTAACGAGTTTGAAATCTCTGCAGCTTATGCTAGAAAATTATCCGATAATTTCAGTCTTTCTTTAGGCGGTAAATTTATTTTCTCCAACCTTGCTGCAGGACAACGAGTAGGTGCGGTCGAAATTAATCCAGGAACTGCAGGAGCTGTTGACTTCGGATTGACTTGGAAAAAAGATATTGAACTTTCAGGGAATCAAACTGACTTAACCATTGGTGCTGCAATCACGAACTTGGGTACTAAAATTTCTTATACGAACTCGGCAAATAAAGATTTCATTCCTACTAATTTAGGAATTGGAGCAGCTTGGGAGTTCCAATTTGATGAATATAATTCACTTACAGTTACTGCAGATTTGAATAAATTATTAGTTCCAACGCCTTGTATTAGTTCAAGTGATCCAAGTGTTCCTAGTTGTGATGAAGACCAAGATGGCATTTTGGATTATAAACAAAAATCAGTTGTAGGTGGACTTCTAGGTTCTTTTAGTGATGCACAAGGTGGTGCAGGTGAAGAGTTTAGAGAAATTAATTATTCTATCGGAATGGAATATTGGTATGACAAACAATTCGCAGTTCGAGCTGGTTATTACACAGAAGCTCAAACTAAAGGAAATCGTCAATATTTCACCGTTGGATTGGGATTAAAATATAATGTATTTGGATTGAATTTCTCATACTTAGTTCCTACTACAAGCCAAAGGAATCCATTAGATAATACTTTAAGATTCTCTTTAATCTTCGATTTCGAAGCATTTGAAGATGAAGAATAATGACTTCCTTTTTTAGGAAAAAGAAACCGCAATTAGATTAAGTTCTAATTGCGGTTTCTTTATTTTTGCAAAATAGTTTCATCAAAATTAACCATTAAAAACATGGATTTAAAACAACTTCCCCATCTCGCCAAAGAGCAAAAAAAATCCACCAAAAAGTTTTTCCAAAAATTAACAAAGCAAAAGCCTAAAGATTTGGATTCAACTGTCCATCAATTGCATGATGAAACTTTTAAGAAAATAGATTGCCTAAAATGTGCCAACTGCTGCAAAACCACAAGTCCTATTTTTACCGACCGAGACATCAATCGGATTTCCGCTCATTTTAAAATGCGTCCAGCCCATTTTGTAGATAAATATTTACACCTTGATGAAGATGAGGATTATGTTTTAAATGAAGCACCTTGCCCATTTTTAGGTCATGATAATTATTGCAGCATTTATGATGTGGCTCCAAGAGCATGCCGTGAATACCCACATACTGATCGAAAACAGTTTCATAAAATCTTAAATTTAACGGTGAAAAACATGGCAATTTGTCCTGCCGTTTTTGAAATAGTCCAAAAGCTAAAAGTAGTGATGAACGATAAGTAACTATTTCCTATTTTTGCATCGTAAGACCACTCTCCTAGTCTTAACAATCTAAACGACTCAGAGAGTCGTCTTACGAAATAAAGTATTCATGAAAAAACAAGAACTAGCCAGGCTTTTCTATCAGGAAATCTCCAAGATTAATTCCAATGAATCTCTAATCGATTTGGGTAAAATCAATGGACTCTACAAATTGTTAAATCAACTTTTTGTAGAAGTAACTCGTGATGAAAAAATGCAATTCACCACAATGTTTGCAAGAATTTCATTCGCTAGTCAAAAGTTTTCTTTGGAAAAACAAACGCAGTTCTACATTCATACTTTCCGAAAAGTCGCTAAAAAAGTCAACCTAGATCCTTCCACTTCACCTGACCATAGCAAAGAACTAGAGCTTGCGTTAAAAGTTGTCGCAGATTGTGTCATTGCTTTTTTTCATCAGATCCCACCCCAAGAATTAGCGGAGCAATTGCCTCTGAAAATTGATTATAAAACTTCCCCTGTCGAAGTAAAAGATTTTAAATCGACTGCTCGAATTGTAGCTATTGGTATCGATAAAAATGCAGAGCAACTCATCGCTCGTGACGAAGACGACCCAACTCATGAAATCAAAGTTCAATATAATATTGCAGAGCGAAACCAAAATTTCAATCCATCGATCCGAGTCATAGAAGATGCCTTCAAATTTCCATTGACCATTAATTTGCTCGATGTAGAAATTGACAAAGAAGGGATCTATCGACCTCGTGCCTTTGTTTTGGAGCCTGATTATTTAGTCGATGTTTCTGCTGTTGCAGAGTGCTTTAAAGATTTTGGTGCACTCCCAATTTATAATCTTCTAAAAAAATATTTGCCGTTCACTTACAGCAAACATCTGATGATTGGAAATATCGCCAACTTCTTTTTGGATGAGTTGATGACTAATTCAGAAGCAACTTTTAAAGAGACTTTTCCTAAAGTTTTCCAACTCAATCCGTTAGCTTTTGCGACTTTCGAAAACTCCGTTTTGAGAGAGATTATGCAATCCTCTCAAAAGCATTTTCTCAATCTAAAACAGATGGTTCTGACAGGCTTTGCAAAGAGTGATATCATCCCAGAAGATTGTTTCTTAGAGCCTACTTTTTATTCTCAAAAACATGGTTTACAAGGTCGTCTTGATGTTTTTTATAATAAAAAAACTACTGACGAAAACGATGAAAATCACTCTGCCATCGTCGAGTTAAAAAGTGGAAAAACCTTCAAACCAAACAAGTACGGCATCAATCATAATCATTACGTGCAAACATTGTTATACGATTTGATTATTAAATCTGTTTTTGGAAAAAAAATACAGCCTGCCAATTTCATTCTATATTCTGGTATTGACATTAATCATTTGAAGTTTGCACCTACGAGTAGCACACAGCAAATGGAGGCATTAAATATTCGAAATCAAATCCTTGCTTTTGAATATCAATTATCAAATATACGCGAGAACAACATTGATAACCCACTCATTTTCAGTCGATTAACTTCAGGGCGATATCCAAAATTAACTGGTTTCCTGGCTAAAGACATGCAGCTTTTTGAAAAAGTATATCAAAGCATGACCCATTTGGAGAAAAAATATTTCAATGCATTCTCAGGGTTTATTGCTCGTGAACATCTTTTGGCAAAAACTGGAATTCAAGGAATCGAAAGGATAAATGGTTTAGCTTCACTTTGGCTCAAAGATTTCCAAGAGAAAGAAGAGAGTTTCGAAATAGTCAGTTATTTAAAAATAAAAGAAAATCATTCCGAGGAAGAAACGCCAATAATTATTTTTGAAAAAACAGAAAAAACGAATCCATTAGCGAATTTTAGAAAGGGTGATATTTCCGTTTTGTATCCTTTCCAAAATAAAAAAGATACGGTCTTAAATAATCAAATTTTCAAATGTACTATCATTGAAATTACTAAAGATGAAATGCATGTAAAATTGCGAAGTCGACAATTTAATACTTCGATTTTTGAACAAGATTTTCATTGGAATTTAGAGCATGATATGTTGGATAGTAGCTTCAATGGAATGTATCGAAGTCTATTTCAGTTTGCGCAATTTCCTAGTTTCAAAAAAGAATTATTACTGACAACTTCATCTCCTCAGCAACCTGAAGAATTGGAAATGAAATTGCCAAAGGAATTAACCGAAGAGCAAAAATCAATTTTCCAACAAGCTATCTCTGCTAAAGATTACTTCCTACTTTGGGGACCTCCTGGAACTGGAAAAACGAGCATGATGCTCAAAAACATTGTCAGCTATTTGCTCAACGAAACGGACGAAAATATTTTACTCTTAGCGTACACTAATCGAGCAGTAGATGAAATTTGCGAAGCAATTGTAAGCATCGATAAATATTCAAAAGACGAATATTTACGATTAGGTTCAGCCCATTCTTGCGGAGTTGATTATCAAGGTCAATTGTTTAATTCTAAAATTGCAAACATTTCCAATCGAAAAGAATTACGAGGCATTATTGACAATCATCGAATTTTTGTTTCGACAGTTGCAGGCATTGCAGGTAAGCGAGAAATCATGCAATTGAAAACTTTTGATCGAGTGATTATCGATGAAGCGTCCCAAATTCCTGAACCAATGCTTGTTGGTTTGTTGCCGCATTTTAAACGATTTTTACTAATTGGAGATCACAAACAATTGCCTGCCGTGGTAGTTCAATCACCTGAGGATTCAAAAGTGGCAGATGAAGAATTAAATAAAATCGGATTAAAAAATCTGCGTGATTCTCTCTTCGAACGCATGTACAAAAGATGTGTAGAAAATAATTGGACCTGGGCTTTTGCCCGATTAAGTCATCAAGGAAGAATGCATGAGGACATCATGAATTTCCCAAGTCAAGAATTCTACGAAGGTTATTTGAAAATTCTCCCAAACGATCTAAATAATAAATATCAAACCAATTCCATCGAATATAAATTAGCAGAAACATCAAATGGCTTAGAAAAAATACTTTGCGAAAACAGAATGGTTTTCCTTCCTTCTGAACCTGATTTAAAAAGTCCTACAGGGAAAACTAATCTCAACGAAGCTAATTTGATTAGCAAGGTGGTTGAAATCTTTCAAAAAATATATCAACACAACGGATTAGAATTTACTAAAAAGAGTCTTGGCGTCATCACACCTTATCGAGCACAGATTGCTCAAATTCGTCAAGCATTGCAAGAGAAGAATATTGAAACAGAATCTTTGAGCATTGATACCGTAGAAAGATACCAAGGTGGAGCTAGAGATATAATTATTATTTCTTTGTGTACTAATTCAGTTAATCAATTAACTTCTTTGATTTCTGTTTCAGACGAGGGAGTTGATCGGAAACTAAATGTTGCTTTGACTAGAGCAAGAAAACACTTAGTAATCATAGGAAATCCAAAAATATTACAAACTAATTCAATTTATGATTCTCTCATTCAAAAGCATCAAATAAATATTTCAGAAAGCTAACTTTTTGGAAAAAAAATTATATCCCTATACAAAATCAGTTCCTTAATCTTTCCTACCACTTAATCAAATTTACCTACCGTATAGTCATTCCTTGTTGTTTAAAAAAAAATCCGTTCTATATTAGCAACTTCATTGACACACCCAATCCTAAATTCAATTAATTTTTTTAAGTCCCTATTCCAAGAATCAAATTAGATTCACTTAATTGTGAACCTTCAAATTTTGATTTTATAAGTACACTTAGCTTTATACCTCTTTGATCAATGGTATGGCAAATACACCCTTAAATGGTCTTTTGAGTAATCCGAAGACTAGCTATCCCTTGCTCAGAAACACTATTCCCAAACAAAAGATCGCCTCCTATTTTAGGGCTAGGGGCGGTTTTTATATCTTAAGGAATATTGATCATTTTATGAGTTTGTAAACTCAATCTCCACTTTGGATTTTGAAGACAATATTTGATGGCGAGTTGAATATTTTTTTCAGTATTAGAGCCGTCCATTGGTTGTAGATAGAAATGTTCATAATCCAAATCTTCGAATAAATCTGGCTCTGCCCCTAACTGAGGAAAAACCAATTTCAATTCATTTCCTTTTTTCAAAACCAAATCTGCCCCTGCTTTTGGACTCATACAGATCCAATCAATTCCCTCAGGTGGAAGTTTGGTTCCATTAGTTTCGATGGCGACTTCAATTCCCTTTTCATGAAATGCTTTTACCATTTTTTCGTCTAATTGGAGCAATGGTTCTCCTCCTGTACAAACCACATATGGCTTCCCTTTATTCATTCCAGCTTCCCATTGTTCAGCCACTTTTTCAGCGAGTTCTTTGGCTGTATATTTTCCTCCATTAGGTCCATCAGTACCTCGAAAATCGGTATCGCAAAATTGACAAATTGCCGTGCTTCGATCCTTCTCTCTCCCACTCCACAAGTTGCAACCTGTAAATCTGCAAAAGACTGCTGGTCGCCCTGTATGAGCACCTTCGCCTTGTAAGGTGTAATATATTTCTTTGACTTTGTATTTCATTAAAAATCACTTTTCCAATTAAAAATCTATCTTCACTATTTCTTTAAAATCCTTCTCCATTAACTTTAACAAGTTCTTAAAATCTCTTGTTTCATATGATCTGATAGAAAGACAAGAACCATTCTTTAGTTCTACTTTCATATTCGTGTACCAGATCCCTGGTTCTCCAGAAAGTCTCTCAGTAACCAGAATCTTTTTTATATTTTTTTTAGAAAAAACAAATTCTTTCTTTTTAATATAAGGATAATTTACTGTCCATATCCCATTCTTCCTTTCAATTTTTTTGAAATGCCTTATGGCATAAAAAGGAATCCCAAAGAAAAAAAATGCGAACATCAAAAACCACAAAAATGTAGTTTTTTTCTGTTCTTCTGCTAATTCTCCAAAATTTTGAAAAAGTAACACTTGCAATCCAATCCCAACAACAAGAATAATAGCTACAAGAATTTTATAAAATGGACTTGTGGTAAAACCATCTTTTCTATTTTTCATCATCATTCAGAAGTTACTGCTGACACTTCGATTTCTAACAATATATTTACATCAATAAATCGACTCACTTCTAGCATCGTGGAAGCAGGTTTAATTTCCTTAAAAACCTCACCATGTGCTCGTCCGATCTCTTCCCAATCATCCATATTCGTTACAAACATTCTAGTTCGCACAACATCTTTAATCGATGCGCCTGCTTCGATCAATGCTTTTTCTATTTTTTGGAAAATGAATTTCGTTTGCTCGTAAGGATTTCCAACTCCAATTACCTCCTCTCCATCAACTGCAGTCGTTCCAGCTACTTCAATAATATTTCCAACTCGAACTGCTCGAGAGTAACCGACGATATCTTCCCATTTTGTATTGGATGAAATATTTTTTCTACTCATCGTTATTTTTTTTCTTAAAAACCAAAACGTAATAATTAAAGAAAAACTCTTCTTTATATAAAATTGATTGCTCTAGTTTACAACCTCTATCAGTCATCATTTTCTGATATTCTGCCAAATCAAATTGATGAGGATGCAAAATATCCCCAGGCAACAATCGAAATATTTTTTTGAAAAAAGAATAATTATGTGCGTCTATCGAAACGATTAATGTTCCTCCTTCTTCGGTAAAATCTATCAATTTATCAAAACATAAATCTAAATCTGCTACGTGATTAATCGCATTGAGGCAAAATACTTTGTTATATTTTTCTTGGGGAGAAAAAGTCTCCAATGGTTCGCTAAAAAATCGAATGTTTGGATATTGGCTTTTAGAAAAATGCGCTAACTTATTTTCATAATCATCAAGCAACGGATCCATCGCATCAGTTTGATATTTTTCCAAAATCATAAAAATTCCAGCTGGTCCACAACCTGCATCCAAAACTTTTTCTCTTTCAGAAAAATTTAAATTTAGCTTAGACAAAAGTGTTTCCCAATACTTTTTTTTCCAAACTAGATAATCGGTTTTAGGCTTTTTCTTCAAATAGTTTTGCCACCATCGAATCTCTGCTGCCTGAGCTATTTTCCAACGTAAACTCATATTTTTATTTTAGAAAACAAAGGTATCGAATTTAATGTTTCTAGTTCAATCTTCTTTGTTTAGAGTTTTCATTAATATTGCATTAATCGCAGAAAGACTTAGTTGAGTCCTACTTTCGAGATAAAAAATTAATTGTCTATGTTATTTACTGAAGGAACAAAAGTACGATTTAAAAATACCGGTGATGAAGGAGTCATCGTAGTTATTTTGGATGATGAAATGGTTAACGTTGAATTGGATGAAGATGGAATGGTGATTCCTGCATTTATCGAAAACCTGGAAAGAATTGAAGATAATCCTAAACCAAATCGAAATCCAATCAAAGCTAAATATGTTCAAACAAAACAAGTTCCGCAACCACCAACTCCTCCCCTTCAAGAAAATGATTCTCAATATCATATCTTGAAAAGTCTAGGTATTCAATTGGCTTTTGATCCACAAGTTCAACCAGATGGAATTACTTCGAGCTATGATATTTACTTGATAAATGATACTCGGTATGATGCGCTTTTTACTTTTACAATTGATATTATTGGTGAGATACCAAGGACTATTAATGGTAAGATAAGTAGTGTTTCCTACCAACATTTAGGTAAAATGAAGTTTAGTCAACTCAATGAGGCGCCGATTATTGAAGTCGATATTTGGCAAGTGACGACTATCGGAACTGGCTACAAAATGTCCAAAGATTTTAAAATAAAACCTAAGCAGTTTTTTAAAAATGTACGAACTGCTCCTCTGTTAAATAAACAAGTTCATTGGTATCAACTGTTTGAAAACTTTGATAAAGAAGTAAAAGCCAAAGGCGAAGATTTAAAAACATATACTCAACGAAATGCTAAAAAACCTAAAAAACCATCTTCTAGTTATCGTCGAATGAATACGAATGACCCGATGGAATTAGCCCATTTCGAAAATGAAATTGATCTTCATATTGAGAATTTAGTGAATGATAATAAGAAGAGAAATAATGCAGAAATCTTAAGAATTCAGTTGACTCATTTTAATCAATTTTTAGAAAAAGCGATTCGATTAGGAGTCAAGAGTGCTTTTGTGATTCATGGTGTGGGGAAAGGAAAGCTAAAAAATGAAATTGCAACCCGATTGATGAATCATCCTCAGGTGAAGACTTTTAAAAATGAGTTTCATCCAAAATATGGGTTTGGAGCTACGGAGATTATTTTTTAAACAGCCACAAACTTTCGCTGACTTGACAGACTTTTCCCCAGCGCGTTAATTAACTAAAAATGACCAACTTGAAGTTTACAAGTTGGTCATTTTTAGTTATTTGATTTTGGTATTTGCTTATTTCACTTCTGGTAGATCTGGCATTTTGCATTCTTCATCTGCTGTCTTTCCACAAACTGTACAATCTCCAATTTGATTTTTCAACATCGGATTATTTGTTGCACAAGTTCCTCGGAATTCATTTCCAGTTACAATATGACGAATGTTAATTAGGGCAAAACAAATCCCAAATGTCACGAAAACTATGGTCAAAATATATAAGAATTCCATATTCTATTTTTTTTTAAATGATTCAGATTTAAATCTGCTGCAAAGGTAAAGACTTTGATTGTAAAAACAATAATTTTATCCAATTGTTCAATTAACTTTGTGTCTTAATTTTAAATAAATATTTATCATGGATAAGAAACTAAAAGCCTTTGAACGCCTACTTATCATCATGGATGAACTCCGTGAGCAATGCCCGTGGGATCGAAAACAAACTTTCCAAACCTTACGAAATTTGACCATTGAAGAAACTTATGAATTGGCTGATGCGATCCTCGTGGAAGACTTGGATGAAATCAAAGAAGAGTTGGGCGACATCATGTTGCACATGGTTTTTTATGCAAAAATTGCGGAAGAGAAAAAGGCGTTTGACATTGCTGATGCAATTAATGCTTGTTGTGATAAATTGGTGCATCGACATCCTCATATTTATGGTGATGTAAAAGTGAATGGCGAAGAAGATGTAATGAAAAATTGGGAGCAACTTAAATTAGCTGAAGGAAAAAAATCAGTTTTGTCAGGTGTTCCAAAATCTTTGCCTGCCATGGTTAAGGCTTATCGGATGCAAGAAAAAACTGCACAAGTTGGTTTTGAATGGGAAAATGCTGCACAAGTTTGGGAAAAGGTGGAGGAAGAAATGGCGGAGATGAAAGAGACTTTAGATAAGGATTTATCGCAAGAAAGAAAGGAGGAGGAATTTGGAGATGTGATTTTTTCAATGATTAATTATGCTAGATTTAAGGGGATTGATCCTGAGACTGCGCTGGAGAGGATTAATTTGAAATTTAAAAATCGCTTTGAATATATTGAAGCTAATGCAGACCGAGATTTGAATGAGATGAGTTTGGAAGAGATGGATAAGTTGTGGAATGAGGCGAAGGGGAAGTAGTTTTTTTTGCCGCAGATCATAATAATCAGTCCAATCTGCGGCAAAAAAAAAATTACATTTTTACAAATTTCAAAACCTCCGATTGTCCTCCTATTTTAATTTTACAAAAATAAATCCCTTGCGGAAAACTAGCTACATTAAATTCTAACTGATGATTCCCCGTTAATCTTTTCCCATCAAAAGGAGTGAGCAAAAGTTGACCTGCCACATTAAAAATCTCCACCCGCACATTTTCATTTTTCTCCAAATCAAAATCTAAAGTTGCTGTTGTCAGAATTGGGTTTGGATAAAGCTGTAAGGTTACTTTCTTATTTTCTACATTTGAAATAGCTGTAGAAATATCTGCAGTTGTGGAGACACCATTCCATGTGCTAATCCACATTTCACCATTCGCATCGAATTCAATTCCAGTCACATTATCATCAGCCAATCCATCAAGCGTAGAGTATCGAGTAAATACACTATCAGGTGTTAATTTAAACAAACCATTTCCTGTTGCAATCCATATATTTTGTTGATCGTCTTCAATAATTTCATTGATCGGAAAATCATTGATTTCGCTATTTTGATAAACGATGTGATCGCCTGTTGGAGTAAATTTTTCTAAGGAATGGTTTGGAGCAAAATAATCACCCTCTCCAATCCAAATATTTTCCTGACTATCTATAAAAATGGTGGAAGCACTTTCCATTTTAAATAAATGCAATTCATCATTCGTATTTACATAATAAATTCCCCACCGGGTACTAAAATAGACATCGCCATTTGGATGATTGGCTATACCTGTAGTTTTATTGTTAGACGTGTTTGATAAAACAGTTGTAAAATCATAAAACTTTATATCGCCATTTGGAGAAACCTTAGCAGCATATTTACTATCAAAAATTGGTGGTGCATAATATCCCAACCAAATATTTTCATTCAAGTCTTCATTTAATGAAAGCGTAAAATGAAAAGTATCATTTTGCAAAAAACTAGTCTCCCCTGTATTAATATCAATGAAGGAGACACCATTACAATTGGTACTATGGGAAATAATTATTTCATCATTTGAAGTTGCTACGAGGGAAAATCCTACGTTACAAGCCAACCCATCACTTTTATTAAATTGAGTCCAACTAGAATTTGAGGCATATTTAGAAATACCCTTTTCTGTTCCCATCCAAACAGAACCATCATTAGAAATATCTAATCCTCTGACTAAATTTCCAACGAGATCAATTTCAGTTGATAATTTTCCCGTAGTTGTCGTTCCATCAAAAAGAGATACATCATTAGGTGTTCCTAACCAAATATTTTCATCTGATTCAAAAATGGCATTTACAGGTTCGGGCAAAGAAAAATTGGTAAAAGTTGTATCTGAATTTACTTTAGTAATTCCATCATGTGTTCCAACCCATAGAGTTCCATTTCCATCTTGATATAAAGAATTCGGAAAATTGTCAAATCCATCTGACTCATCAAATTTGGTTTTATTTCCATCCACATCAATATGAAAAAGTCCACTAGATGATATCGCCCATAGATTTTGATTTTCATCCACCAAAGCATCAACAACATAACCTATATTATCAGTACTCGATTGAGGTGAAAATGCTACCCAGTTTCCGGCTGATGTATATTTTGCGATTTGATAATTTTTTCCAATGTAAATATTATCTGAACTATCAACTGCCAAACAAGTTGGAGCAAAATCAATACTTTCGGGAATGGTCCACCAATTACCCTGACTATCTATTCTGGAAACGGCACTTAGTCCAAAATTGCCATTTACAGCAAACCATTTATTCCCTTGTGAATCAATCACTACTGAATTTACATTATTGGCATATAAGCCATTATCGGAATTATAACTTGTAATATTAAGTCCCTCAATTACAGATACACCTCGACTAGTTGCCAACCATTTTCGCCCTTCAGGATCAATTGCAATTTCATTAATGTGATTAGAAATTAATCCATCTTCTGTCGTTAATTTGTAGTAAGCTTCTGTTTGTAAATTCCAATTTAACAATCCTCCTGAAGTGGCAATCCAAAGTGTGTTGCCTTCTTTTTGGATGTCCAAAACTTTTTTGTGATTAGTAAAAGTTTTCCAATCTTGAGCAGTAAGATTTAGGAGAAAAAAACAGCACAAAATGGTCAGGAGATTTTTCATAATTTTAGTTTTAGTTATTTTTTAAAGGACTATCTAAGATTCTTTTATTGACTTGAAAATTGAATTTCATATTCAATCCAACACTCCATAATTTTACATTTCCATTGCCAACTCCTGCTAAAGGAATTTGTAAAAACGGTTCAAATTGAATGGAAATCTTTGGCGTTAAATAGTATTGATACCCAACAGAAATTTCACCAACTCCGAACCAATGCCTATTTTCATTTTCACCTCCCCAATATTTTATTTGTCCTGGTATTTCTTGATCATAAAAATAGTAGTAATGTTCCTCTAACATAAAAAATGACATTAATCCAAGCTTGGAATAAAACCCATTTTGATTATTCTTTTTTTGAAAGAACCCAATACTTACGGGCAATTCAAGAATATCACAAGATGCAGCGACAGTCGTAGGAGCTACATCATACAACCAACTTCCACTCTCTGGATCTGGCTTGTAATCACTCCCTCTTGCTCCATATTTTTTCCGAACAAAATTGGCTCCTACACTTGCACTAAACCTTTCAAGAAAACGATACTCAAATTGCCCTCCTATTTTCCAATTTGGTTGGGAGAAATCATCTCGATTCGTAGCGGAAGATTCGCCTCCAATAATCAACCCTAAAAGCAATATATTTTCATTCTCGATTGGAACACCTTCTATCTTTTCTTTTAACAATGGAATTGCAAAAATCTCTTTTTTCTCAGGTAGAAAAAGATTTAGTGAAGCAATTGGGAAAACGGACTTAGATTGTAACAATATATTTACGGAATCTTTCTCATTTACTTTTGGTTTCAATTTTTTTAATAAAAAATTATCCTCCCCAGTATTCTTTTTCTCGAAAATAGAATCAGATAAAATTTGATCTTCCCGAAATTCAACATCATCAAAAACCAGACTTAGATCTTCTTTTTTATTTTTGTAATTATATTGTTGCAAAGGTTTATTTGAATTAGTTTTTTTAGCATTAGAAATATTCGATTCGTTTTTATTGGGAG
>CAJQQY010000127.1 GCA_905480595.1 uncultured Saprospiraceae bacterium
GAAAATGAAAAACGAGTAGCGATAGAAACTCAAAAAAAGGAGAATCAACAAAAGCTGTCAATCGCCATCGGAATAGGACTTTTATTGATTTCATTTTTGGCTTTGGTTATTTTCAATCGCCTCAAAGTGACTCGCCAACAAAAGGCCATTATCGAGGAACAAAAGAAAAAAGTAGAACAATCTGAAAAATATAAAGAGCAATTCCTCGCCAACATGAGCCACGAGATTCGTACGCCGATGCATGCGATTTCAGGTATGGTCAAGATTTTAGAACGGAACGAGCACCCTCCTTCGCAAGACGTATTTCTTCATGCGATGAAAACTAGTTCTGACAATCTAGTCGTCATTCTCAACGACGTTTTAGATTTATCAAAAATAGAAGCTGGTAAATTGGACATCGAAAATATTCCGATGAGTCCTACTTCTGTCATTGAAAATGTCACTCAAATATTAAAATATAAAGCCGAAGAAAAAGGGCTGCAACTCAATTATCAAGTAGATGATGATGTGCCATCCTTGATCATGGGCGACCCCACTCGGTTAAATCAAATTCTAATCAACCTCGCCGGCAACGCCATCAAGTTTACCGAAAAAGGAAATGTGAATATATTGTTGCAAAAAGAAAATGATCGACTAAAATTTAGTGTCAAAGATACGGGGATCGGTATTTCACCAAATAAAGTCGAAAGTATTTTTGGAGCATTCGAACAAGCGAAAGATTCTATTAGTCGTCACTATGGAGGAACTGGCTTAGGTTTAAGTATTTCCAAACAACTCGTAGAATTGCAGCAAGGAAAAATCTGGGTTGAAAGTGAAGAAGATAAAGGGAGTACTTTCTTTTTCGAACTTCCTTTAATCGCCGCAGCAACAAATGCAGTAAGTGATAATCTCATCACCGAGGAACGACTTCAAAAGATGACGGACTCCCTCCAAGGCATCCGAATTCTTTTGGCCGAAGACAATGCATTTAACCAAATGATCGCCCAAGATGATTTGTCTTATTTTATAAAAAATGTAAAAATAGATGTGGTAGAAAATGGAGTGCTAGCTGTTGCGAAATTCCAACAGGGCAATTACGACCTTATTTTGATGGATGTGCAAATGCCAGAAATGAATGGTTTTGAAGCTACAGAAAAAATCAGAGTGATAGAAAAATCAGCAGGAAATAAAACTCGAATTCCCATCATCGCGATGACGGCCAGTTTATTAAAATCAGAAATTGATCATTGTCATGAATCTGGGATGGATAATTATATTCCAAAGCCTTATCAGCCAGAGGAATTGATTGGGCCAATATTTTCTGAAATGAATAAAAACCAAAACAAATGAAAAACCTAACCTTAATATTTCTATTCTTAAATATTTCTTATTCAATAACGGCACAAGTCAACCCAGATTCCCTTTGGTCAGTATGGAGTGATGAAGCTCAACCTGTGGTTACTCGACTAGAAGCATTAGAATCCATGGCATATGACAAATATGGAATGGTGGTTCGAACTATTCCTCCTGATACAGCTTTCTACCGTGCCCAATTGATGTATGACCTAGCTCAAACCAATGATCTTAAAAAATGGATGGGAAAGGCCCTCAAGGCTCAAGGCAATTATTTTGTAAGGAAAAATGATTTTGCAAAAGCTATCGAATATTATATTCAAGGTAGAACTATAGGCGAAGAAATAGGAGATAAAGAACTCATCGCCAGAAACACCTATAATATAGGAATCTGTTATTTGAAGAGCAAAGATTTTAAAAATGGATTACCTGCTTTCATTCAGGTTGCGGAACTTTCTCAGGCACTAGGAGAGAAAAGATTAGAAGCGAACGCCTTAGATAAAGTTTCATATATGTACATGTTAGTTAAGGAGGAAAAAACAACTGAAGATGCTTCCATCGCTCTTGAATATCTTGAAAAATCATTAGCGATTCGAGAAGAACTCATTAAAGTTGATAATAATTTTAAAGATAAATTTGTCATCAATGGGATGAAACATTCTATTAAAGAATTAAATGAACAGCTAGGAAATACAACCAACAAGACTAATCCCAATACTCCAAACTCAAAAGATAATAAGGAAGAATTATTATCCACTAATGATCCTATTTATTTAGAAAGTCTTGGAAGTGCTGCTTTAGAGAAAGGGGATAATGAAAAAGCACTTGAATATTTTTTTAAAAGTTTAAAAAAGAGTGAAGCTTTAGATAATAAAAGTTTAATCGCATCTAATTTAAGTAAAATCGGAAAGGTTTATCAGATACAAGGAGATATCGATCAGGCACTCAATTATTTAAATCGCGGTAGCAATATCTTTAAGGAACTTGGATATTTAAGGCAACAGATATCCCTTCAAAATACTATTAGTGCTATATATAGTGACCAAGGAGATTTCAAAGAAGCGCTAGATATTCTTTCTGAAAATTTAGTCTATTTTAAAAAAAGTGAAGATAAGGTGAGCATTGCAGGAACACTATCTAATATTGGGGAGATATATAGAAAGCAAGGAAATTTTACCAAGGCAATGGAAAATTTCAAAGTGGCTTTAAAAACTTTTGAAGAAAAAGGATACATGCAAGGGGTTGCAGGAGTTTCCATACAAATAGGAGGTATTCATTACGATCAAGGCAATTTTCCGCTTGCGTTGGAGTACAAAACCAAAGCTTTAAATATTTCTAAAAAAATTGGATACAAAGAAGGAATCTTCCTAGCTGAAGGAGGTATCGCAAGTATTTATGAAAAGCAAGGAATCGATAGAAAAGCAATTTCTCTTGGTAAGAACGCATTAGAATTTGCCCTGGAAACGGAGAATGTGAGCCAAATAAGGGATGCTGCTTTTATACTAGGAACCAACTACAAAGCAACTGGTCAATACAAAGAAGCATTGGAAATGAACGAACTTTATTTTCAGATGCGGGATAGTTTGATAAGCGAAGAAAACCAAAAAGCAGCAATCCAATTGCAAGTCCAATCCGACTATGAAAAACAAAAAGCAATCGATGACCTGGAAAATGAAAAACGAGTAGCGATAGAAACTCAAAAAAAGGAGAATCAACAAAAGCTGTCAATCGCCATCGGAATAGGACTTTTATTGATTTCATTTTTGGCTTTGGTTATTTTCAATCGCCTCAAAGTGACTCGCCAACAA
>CAJQQY010000128.1 GCA_905480595.1 uncultured Saprospiraceae bacterium
CTTAAAAACAGATTTGATTTTGAATGGAATCTTGAGGAGCAAATAAAAAGGTCTGAAGAATTTGAAAGGAAAAAATTGAGTAAAACTAATTAACGAAATGCCAACAATGTGTTTTTTATGTTCCCGTCAAAGTATGATTAAAGTTTTTTTGATACGTAGTGTTATTTCTAATGGTGAGTCGTCCTAATTTAAGTTGACACTTTTCAACTAAAAATCAGTCAGTAACATGAACCTTTTTAAGTAAATCAAATAATGAGTAATTCAATTTGCTTTTCATGAATCAACTTTTAGTTTTTTCATCAACTGCCATTACCTTCCAACAAAAAGAATGTATCTTCTGACCAATAATAACAATATGAGGAAGAAAAGAAAATTATGCGCGCTCCAATTCATATTAATATAAACGAAAATCAAAAAATCATGTATCAAAAATTCCAATTGTCAAAACCAATAGAAGGTAATGTTGCATTTGTAAAAATGCCCGATGGTACAAGTATTCATACCATCACTTCGGGAAGTGGCAAAACCACAATTCTATTAGCTCATGGTTATGGATTTAGTCACCTTGAGTGGAACATAATTGTAGAGCGGTTAAATCAATTAAATTATCGAACAATTGTATTCGACCAGCGAGGACATGGTAAATCAACTATTGGTAAAGAAGGAATTAGTTCAAGTTCGATGGCATCAGATTATAAAAATTTAATTGAATACTTCAACTTGGAAGATTGTATATTAGTTGGACATTCCATGGGTGGATTTTTAACCATGAAATTTTTACTTGACAATCCAGATATGCAGCATAAGAGTATTAAGAGTTGTGTGCTCATGGCTACGTTTGCAGGAGATATAAACAAAAATAATTTTCAAAACCGTTTACAAATTCCTTTGATCAAATCTGGAATTTTACTCAAACTAATTAAGTGGAATCCAATAGGTCATTTATTTGGAAAATCTCTTATAGGGGAAAAACCTGATCCTGAATTAATTCGTGCAATTCTTGAAGTATTTTTACAACAAGATCATTCAAAACTTGTCCCAATTTTAAAAGCTTTTGCCGACGAAAGTTATTATGATCGCCTAAAAAACATAACCATACCTTGTGCTGTTGCGATTGGAAGTAAAGATGCCACTACTCCCCCATTTCATACTGACAGCCTCGTAAAAGAAATCCCAAATTCTACTCGGATAGATATAAAAGGAAAAGGACATTGTCTGAATGCAGAAGCACCGGATGAGATCATTAATGCAATAAAGTTAATGGATAAATAATATACACTAGAGGTCATAATTACTACCCTCCTTCTATTGTGAACATAAAAACAAATATGGAATATTTTTTCTTGATTATGATTACAATCTTGTCTGTTTCTTGTAGGTCTCAAAACAAGAAGGACATTGCAATAAATGATAAACTAGTAAAAGAATCCATTTGTCAAATTGGACTATATGTTGTAAATGTATTTGAGGACTCCAACGGAAATTTATGGTTAGGTGGAGCGGGCGGATTATACAAAATTGACTTAAAAGGAGAAATTGTAAATGTAACCACAACCGGACCATGGAACTAATCAAAACGAAACATAAGATTAAAAATGAATACGGATAAAATTAATTTCGAGAAAAGAGATAGTGAAGAATCTTTGACAAACCAAGAAGGGCAAAAACAGGAGTTAAAATTGGATTCAGTCTGGCAAAAAATTTTGTTATCCGAAAGTGATTTGATCTCGACTGACAAACTTAAATCATTAAAATCAGTAAAAGTATTCGAACCCATAGGAGAAAAAACAGCTACACTTAGGCCACTTTTTTACATGCCTAATTTAACCCAATTGACAATTACTCGATCATACACTCTTCCTGTTAGTTTTAAAATGTTAGCTAACTTATCAATGTTAGAAGATTTACGAATCGCAACATGTGATGTAACAGACCTTGATTATCTTAAAGAACTACATCAATTACAAACCTTAAATATATCTCAAATAAAAATTAAAACTGCTGTATTAAAATACATTAATAATTTAGAGAAACTTAAAAATCTAAATGTGGCAAATACCGGTTTGAGATCAATGAAAATTTTTCAGAATAACAATGTAATTGAAAAGTTAATTTGTTCCTACTCCAAAGGAATTAGAAATATGGCAAACCTGAAAAGTTTATTTCTACTCTTGCGAGATCAGGTAGATATTGAAGGTTGCCCGAAGTTGCAATATTTGAGAATTGGGAATGCAAGGAAAATTTCTAATGTTGATAATTTGGCTAATCTCAATCAATTATTAAAACTTGAAATCCATAATTCAAGAAATAAAATTAATCTTTCCAGTTTATATAAATTGAACAAACTGGAAGAATTATTTCTTGATTCAAAGCTAGAGTTAGCCACAATGTCCAAGCCAATGGAAAGTGTAAAGAGATTGACTGTTACCGAAAATAATAGAGCAAAATTTATAGAGCAAAATGAATTGCTTCAAGAATTTTTCCCGAACGCACAATTGATAGAATTTAAGTCTTTCTTAAATTTTTTAGATAAAGAATAAGCGATTCTGAAAATAATAAAGTCTTGAAAAAGTTATTAAACTCCTTCATAGAAAGCTGATAGAGAATCGAATTATCAACAACTGTTTCATAGCCCCAACCTTTAGGTTAAAAATTTATTACTACCACACATAAAATAACATGGGAACAACGCATCGAATTTATAGCTTGAAAAGAAAAGATATTCCAGTACAAAATGTATTTGAAATGATGAAAAAAATTAACTCAGCATTGTGTGTTGGAAAAAAGAAAAAGTTTCAATATCATTTCCATTTGACAAATCCAGAAAGACTTAAAAAGATTACGGAAGAATACAAAATACTAACTCCCAATTTGATTCTAAGCTTTAAATTGAAAGACTCAAATCAATTAAATAAAATATTAAAGTCTCCAAGTCTGTATAAAAAAGCATATTTTTTCAATCATCAAAATACTAATCCAGAGAAAGCATACACGAGTTATTGGATAGATATCAATACAAAAAATCAAAAATTTTCTCTTTCAATTAGTCTACCCTACACCGCAGGAATTGAGTTTTCCAAAATAGAATTAGCCAAGATTTTGAAATTCTTGGTCAATAAAAATCTTATTTTCATAGTCCACAGAGAAATTGATGAATTATCAAAAATAATAATTGATTTAAATTCAGGAAAATTTAATGGTGGATGGTTATATAACAATGGAATTACAATTAGTGCTTGGGGAAATTACACACCAAGAGGAAGTAATCAAAAAAGACCTGCTGATGTTAAATTAAGTTTTGAAGAAAAAGATTATAAAAAGTATAGAGGTTACGAAAGAATGGCAGTAGTATTTCATACTGCATTAAATGAATATTTTTCAGATCCATTGTATTATGTGCAAGGAACAATAGTTTCAAAATTTGACTCAGAAATTCTTAAGCATTTATCAGATATAGAATTTTTCGATTTTAAAATTCCCATCCATATAGATGTTGAATCAAAATCTGACTTCTCATTTTCTGATTTGGATTTAGAATCAAGTGAAGAAAGAAATTTGACCATTGACGAATTTGACTGGTTAGACAGTAATCCAAATCATGGCGACAATAGATTAAATTTGTGGTTGAAAAATAAAGAGGAATATGAATTTGAAATTGAGATATCTAAACAAATAGACGAAAGTTATTCTTCTAAAATTGAAGAGTTACTTGGAGAAAAATTAGAATACCTAAGAATTGAATAAATATGACTTGTTAGATAAGACCATGTTTGAGTTTTTCTTTTCAAGATATTCAGATAAAACTATCTTATAAAGATACTTTATGATGCGTCAAATATTGAAAATAATATTAATTTGGCTTACGTTTGGTTCAGTCGATAATCAATATAAATTGTTTTATAAATATAAATTCTAGAAATAAAGACAGATGGAAAGAGAGAAAATTTTAGAAGAAATAATCGAAGGATATCGAAATACTATTGCTCAAAGATATCATTATCAAAATATCAATAGTAAATATGAAATCCCCGAATCAATCAATGAAGAAATAGTCAACTCCATTAGAAGTTATTTTCTAAACTATGTATATCCTGAATCTAAAAAACGAACAGAATTAAATGAGGCCTTCAAAAGTTTAGACAACTATACTAAACATCCCGAAAAATTACTTAGGATTTTGGTAGATTCTGCCAGACTTCTTTTTAGTCACGGAAGACATCTTCCCAAAATATTAAAGTCTGGATTGAAAGCAATGAATACCTTCAAAGCTGCTACTAATTTTGAGAGCAAATTAGTTGATGCAGCCATCAAAAATAAAATCCTTCCTCCTTATGATCAATTAAAAATTAACAGCTTAATTAAATCATTATCTCGCAAAGAAATACAACATTTTATAGACAGCTCTATTTCGTTATTTGAAATTTTGCATGATCAACGTCTATTAGAAAAAATCAGGGAGGTTATTCAAACCATAATCGATATAATGAGAAAGAAACAAAAATCTTATTCCATAAATGAAATTAGAGGTTTGGAAATAGGACTTGAAATGTTACATGAAGGAAATGTACTTTTTAATCAATTAACTAAAGAGGATCAAAAAAGATTTGTGCCTTTTATTGTCGATATTGAACAAGACACATTGGATCATATTTTTTCTGAAAAATAAAAACCATAACAATATTTTTACAAAATTGAAACGTATCTGCAATTCTCATCGATCCACTTGAATTAAATACAAGCGCCATTCGTTTTACAAAAGGTTAGGGTTTAGGGTTTAAGTTTTTAGAGAAAAGATTTTTTGATAAAAATCATTGTGTAATCCTTCAATTAATTCAAGGTGATTGGAACAACGAAACTTGAATTAAAAAAAGTAAATCTCTTAGATTGTGATTTGCCAAAAAAAAGAGGTAAAAAATTACGTTAATCTTTTACCTCTTTACCATTAAATTTTACTTAACAGGTGCAGTCATTTTGTTGAAAATATATCGATGGATTTTCCAAAGTCCATTTTTCTTTTTCAAAATAAACAATTCTCGATTCTCCTCTGGAACAGTTATCCCCGCTGCAAATACTTCAACATTTCCTTTCGAAATAGTTCGAGCAAAAGCCAAGTCTCCTTGAATTTCAATTTCATCAAATGTAAAATTTATAGTTAATTTAATTTGACTAAAAACAAAATTATAAGCAGCTTCTACTTGTTCTTTTCCAATACTTGTTGGTGCTTCAGAAGGCATAAAAATTCCATCCTCTGAATAGAGTTTGACAATAGCTTTTGTGTTCGCAGCATTCAATTCAGTTTCATAATTTCGTAACAAGTTTTCTACTGATTTTCTTTCGAGTGAGTTCATTTTATTATTTTTATTGTTTGAAAAATTAGGTTCAGATTGTGCACATCCCATTGCTGATAAAAACAAAAACAATGTGCTAATTAATAGGTATCTCATTTTATAATTCTTTAGTTAATTAATACCACAAAGATGAACCAACTTTGCCCTTCTCTACAATAAGGTAGCTTAAGAAAAAATCTTAACCTAGGTTAAGATTAATTACAATAGGCATATAAAAACCTGTAAATCAGTTGTTTATACTCAGTAAAAAGAAAAAACGAGGAAATTATTTTAGACAGGAAATAAAATTACTTCATTAAACTCCTTCGAACTTTACTTAAGAACTCAGGTGTAACTCCAATGTAGGAAGCAATTTGAATTTGAGAAATTCGATTGGAAAGATTAGGATAATCTTTTAAAAAAGTAAGGTATTTTTCTTCGGCAGTAGCACTTATATTTTGTAAAACTCTCGCCTGCATTTTGATAAATGCATTTTCTATTAAGACTCGGAAGTATCTATCAATTTTGGGGAAATGGGTATAAATAAAAATCAAATCTTCTTTCTTGATTTGTAAAACTTCAGACGGTTCCAAAGCATCGATAAATAACTGGGTTGGTACATCAGAATGAAAACTTCCAATATCAGTTATCCACCAATTCTTTTCTCCAAATTGTAGATTATGTTCTGTTCCTTTTTCATCGACCATATACATTCGCATACATCCTTCAACTATAAAATTATAATGTCTACATACATCTCCTTCTTGCAATAGGAACTGTCTTCGTTTTAATTTCTTAAAAGTTATCTTAGACAATAAAACTTCTTCCTCTAATTTATCTAAAGGAAGAAGTTTTTTAATATGGTTGATCAATATCTCTTTTTTCATAGAATAAATTATCAATGAAATTTATTGAAAAAAATTAATAGTTAATAACATCTAGAACCTAACCTTGATTATTTGACGAACGATTGTTACTAGATGGTGAAGTTCTAAATATCATTCTTAAATTAAATATACACAGTATTAAAGCAATTCCCAACCACAAATACATCCACACCACTTTTGGAAAAATAACCATATGGTCAGCGTATGCTTTTAAATCAGAAGAGGGGCCAACATTGAAATCTTGAATGATGTAAAGTATACTCGCCAATCCTAAAAACATCAATATCTCCCTATCCAATTTTGTATATTTCGAAACCAATGATAAAGCGACAGCAAAGGCTATTAAAAATCCAGTAGCAAACATAGATCCATGCCAATAGATGCCTGTAAAAACCATCATCGCACATAAAATATTAACGGTAACTGGCGCCCATCTTTCTCTCCTTGCTCCTATATAAAAAAGCAAATTCCCTAATAATGCACTTCCAATATATCCTCCCATCAATATCACGCCACGCCATCCTCCTTGCGACAAGGTCACTCCTGCCCCATTCGATTCAATATTAATGTGCAACACTTTTCCACCTGTAATAATAGTTCCTAATCCGTGTCCCAACTCATGTAAAAAAGTAACGAGCAACGTAATTGGATATAAAATTTTCTCCCCAACTTCCCCTCCATAATATTTCAGCCCGATGTATAGTCCAGTCACAGCTAAGAGTCGAAACAAAAGTGAATTTTGCATAAATTATATTTTTAGTTTTAAATAGAAAAAAGATAGGAAAAAAATAAATTGAAGTCTAAAAAATTATATTAACGGTGTACTGTGAACGGTAAACGGTTAACATTAGACCATCCACAGTTCCACGAGGCTTAGTCTTTTTCAGCGAAAAGTAATTTCAATTCTTTTGCTTCTGATGGTTTAATTCGTCCACTAAGCACTAATCTCAATTCTCTTCTCCGAAATGCACTATCATATAATTGTTGTTCTTCACGGGTAAGTGGAGTTAATTGAGGAATTTTCACCGGCTTTTTCTTTTCATCATCCAAGGCTACAAAAGTAAAGTAAGCATGATTGCATCTTCTATTTTCATGGCCCTTAATATCTGCAGCAAACACTTCTACATACACCTCTATTGAAGTATTAAATGCTCTTGTTGCTGATGCTTCGAGTGTAATAACATCACCCATCATAATCGGTTTTTGAAAAGAAACATGATCAACAGAAGCAGTTACCACATGAGCTTCGCAATGCTTTCCAGCACAAATAGCTGCTACCACATCCATCCATCTCATTAAATTTCCTCCCATAAGATTCCCAATTGGGTTGGTATCGTTAGGCATGATCATTTCCGTCATTACCGTTTTGGACTCGCTAACTTTTTTTGACTTCATTAATATTTTATTTGTTATTTAATTTTTTGCAAAAGTAATCCTTTTGTCTTTTTAAAAATGTTAATTGACAACTTTCTTAGCTTTCAGACGATTTATTTATATCCTTGTTTTATTTTAAGTTTTCGCTAATCAATCAGTTTTTTTGCTTAAAAAAATACATCTGCTAGCTTTCAAAAATATTCTGATTTTAATAAACTATATCAAATATGCACCTTCGTTTTTTCTACATCTCTGTTTTGATTTTTCTAACTCAAGTGGGATTTTCCCAAAACGCAATCACCTTAAGTGGTTATATTTCAGATATCCAAAATGGAGAAACACTAATCGGTGCAAGTATCTTCGTCCCAAAATTAAAAATAGGAACCGTTAGCAATGAATACGGTTTTTATTCCTTAGAGATTCCAAGAGGTGAATTAGAAGTTGTGTTTTCCTACATTGGTTACAAATCAATAACTAAACGCTTAAATCTCTCAGAAAACTTCCAAGCAAATATCGAATTACTTTCAGGACAAACACTTACAGAGGTTGAAGTCTCTGCAGAATCAAATAAAGAAGTCATCAACTCTACTCAAATGAGTGTTGAAAAATTATCTATGCGAGAAGCAAAATTGCTCCCTGCACTTTTTGGAGAAGTTGATATTATTAAAACTTTACAATTAAAGCCAGGAATCAAAAGTGGTGGAGAAGGAACTTCTGGAGTCGTTGTTAGAGGTGGAAGTCCTGATCAAAATTTATTTATTCTGGATGAAGCAGTCATTTATAATCCTTCTCACTTATTCGGTTTTTTTAGCACATTTAATTCTGATGCAGTCAAAGATGTTCAATTGTACAAAGGTGGATTTCCAGCTCAATATGGTGGTCGGTTGTCTTCCGTCATTGATGTAAAATTAAATGAAGGGAACAAAAAAGAATTCTCAGGAGCAGGCGGAGTTGGTTTGATTGCGTCAAGATTGACTTTAGAAGGGCCAATTAAAAAAGACAAAAGTTCGTTCATGGTATCTGGTCGAAGAACTTATGTTGATCTTATTACCCGACAAATTAATAATAGTAAAGAAGATGATGAAGACTTTAATCCAATCCCAGATTATTTTTTTTATGACTTGAATGCAAAGTTGAATTATGAAATAAATGATAAAAATAAAATTTATTGGAGTGGATATTTAGGTCGTGATTTTTTCAAGTTTTCGGATGACCAAATTAATATAAATTTTAATTGGGGAAATACCGCTAGCACTTTGCGCTGGAATCGAATTATCAATCCTCGCTTTTTCTCAAACCTCTCATTTACTATTTCAGATTATAATTACAAATTTAATAATCGCTTTGGCGACATTGCTACTTTCAATTTAACCTCTGGAATTCGAGATTATACCATTAAACAAAATTTCTTTTTCAAACCTAACAACAAACATAATATCCGTTTTGGTATAGATTACACAAGACATCAATTTGAAATTGGTAGACTTCAATTTGGTGATGATGCAGGTTCATTTAATTTTACCGCAGGGCAAAATTTCACAGGGAATTCTTTTGCAGGATATTTTGCTGATGATTTTGAGATTAATGAAAAGTGGAAAATCAATTACGGACTTCGACTTTCAGGTTTTTATAATCAAAAATTCTTTGGAGGAATTGAGCCTCGTTTTTCAGCAAAATATAGTTTAAATTCTAACCTTTCGGTAAAAGCCAGTTACACTAATATGTCTCAATATGTCCATTTAGTTTCTACTTCAGGTGCTAGTTTACCAACTGATATTTGGTATCCAACAGACATTGTTGCGACACCTCAACGGAGCAACCAGATTGCAGCTGGCGTTAGCTGGTCCTTTTCAGATGATCTTTTATTTACCAATGAAGTGTATTACAAATGGACGAATCGTGTAATTGATTTGAGAGATGGTGCACAGATTTTTGTCAATGATGATTTGAGTGGGGAATTTGTTTTTGGAAATGGAACAAGTTATGGGAATGAAATTTATTTAGAAAAAAAGAACGGGAAATTTACGGGTTGGATTGGTTACACACTTTCTTTGAGTGAATTGGAATTTCCAGACATTCGAAATGGTGATCCTTTTCCTCCACGTTACGATACTCGACATGATTTGTCGGTTGTAGCTTTGTATCAGTTGAATCGTAGATGGAATTTAACGGCAACTTGGATTTTCACTTCAGGTGCACCAACTACAATACCAATCGGACGTTTTTTTATCCAAGACATAGTTGGTGCTGATCCACAATTTGTTATTCCAGAGTATTCTTTGCGAAACGATTTCCGAATGCCTAATTTTCACCGAATGGACTTAGGTGTGGTTTGCAAGTTTTGGCATAAGTGGGGAACATCAGATTTGACGTTAAGTATTTACAATGCCTACGATCGACGAAATCCATTTTTCCTCTACATTGATATTGAAGATATTAACGATGATTCAGTTCCTGATTCATTTAAAGCAAAACAAGTTTCACTTTTCCCAATTTTACCTTCCTTGACATATAATTTTAAGTTTTAATGTTAAAAATATTGATCTATTCCTTTTATTGAAAAATATAATTTTTTTCCTTATAATTGCCATGCCGAAAAGATTAGATTTTTTCACACAAATTTATATTTCAAATTTTCTTTTCTCTCAGGCAGCACGGACCCTCAAAACGAGCCTCTTACCTAACAAAGACCTATCAGTTATTTATTCCAAAAAAACCTCTTAATCCTATGTACATATGATGATGTTCTATAAGTTATTTCAAAATAGCTTAATTTAAACATTTGATCAGTTTGTCATATTTTAATTACAACGTCTGAATTCCGATTGGAATTTTTATTGGAAAAGAGGTAGAGTTTCCCCAACACAAATGTTGAGATTTTTAATAAAGATCACAAAAGGGATTACTCTAATTAGCTTTTTTTAAAGTCCTTACATATCGCAATAACAGAGATAATATTTAAACAAAGAAGTTTGCTTAATCAACTTCAATACTAATATTTTAAATACCAAAACCTAAACATGGCTATGCTAAAGTTTCTCCCACTTTTCATTTTAGTTGCATTGACCACTTCACTTACCGCTCAAAAAGAAGCGAACATCTGGTACTTCGGTCACAATGCTGGACTAGACTTTAATTCAGGTGTTCCCGTTCCGTTAACCGATGGAATAATGAATACTGATGAAGGTTGTGCAAGTATCGCTGATGAAAATGGAGCCTTACTTTTCTATACAGATGGAACATTGGTTTGGAATAAGAATCATACACAAATGCCAAATGGCAATGGATTACTTGGCCATAAATCAAGTACACAATCAGGTGTAATAATTCCAAAACCTGGGGCTATAAATATCTATTACATTTTCACAGTTGACTATACTGCCAATCCCGGAGGAATTGCTTATTCAGAAGTTGATATGAGTTTGGATGGAGGACTTGGTGATGTTACAGCTATAAAAAACATACAACTCGTCACTCCTGCCAGCGAAAAAATTACGGCTGTTTTACATGAAAACAAACAAGATATTTGGGTCATTGGACATGGCTGGGATTCTGCTAACTACATGGCATGGTTAGTATCTACAACTGGTGTAGACACAAATCCTGTAATTTCTACTATCGGATCCATAACAGGTTCGGTAGGAGCCAATAATTTTAATTCCATCGGTTACTTAAAAGCATCAGCTGAAGGTGATCGAATTGCTTCAGCACATTGGTATGGTTTAAATAGAGTTGAAGTTTTTGATTTTGATAACGCTACTGGCCAATTAAGTAATTTTATTTCATTGAACGGTTTTACGGGAACTGGTTGTTATGGCGTTGAGTTTGCTCCAGTAGAACCAGTACTTTACGTAACCGAAAGAGCTTACAATGGTTATTTATATCAATACGATTTATCGAGTAATGATCAGACCACAATAAATAATTCCCGAATTGCTTTAGATAGTTTTGATGGACAATGGGGAGCTATCCAATTAGGCCCAGATGGTCGAATGTACGTCTCCAAAAGAAGCTCTACAAATTTGGGCGTAATCACTAAACCAGATATATTAGGGTTTGATTGTACTTATATTGATGAGGGAGTTGATTTAGGTGGACAAATTGCTTGGCTTGGTTTGCCTTCATTTATCCAATCCTATTTTGTTCTAGCCAGTTTTTCATTTGAAGGATTATGCCCAAGTAATCCTACTCAATTTACACTTGAAGTTGCAGACTCTGGATTGGATTCATTGAAATGGAATTTTGGAGATCCCGATTCTGGGATCAATAATTATTCTACTGAAACTGATCCTGTTCATATTTTTACTGACACAGGTACATTCGAGGTAACACTCATAGTATTTGGTGATGGACTGTCTGATACTAGTATTCAAGAAATAACATTAGTCATTCCTGATGTAGATTTGGGACCAGATTTATTAACGTGCCCTGATGAACTTAATATCTTAGATGCAACGACACAAAATGCAACTTACCTATGGACTGATGGATCTACAGATCCGACTTTAACTGCAATTTCTCCAGGAATATATTCCGTAACAATTGAAATTGATGGTTGTCCAGCAAATGATTCGATTCTTGTTTCTCATTTACAAACCCCTGATTTAGACCTTGGGGAAGATCCATCTATTTGTGAAAATGAAATATTTACATTTGATGCAACTACTCCAAATGTAGCCAATTATTTATGGCAGAATAATTCTAATTCGGCAACGCTGACTGCTACTTCTGAAGGAGACTATTCAGTAACTGTAACAGGTACAAATAGTTGTACTTCTATCGACTCTGCATTTTTGACTATTAATCCATTACCAGTTTTTAACCTAGGCCCAGATACTGAAGTTTGTGAAAATGAAAATTATTTGTTGGATGCAGGACTTGGAAACACTAGTACTTTCCTTTGGCAAGATGGATCAACTAGTCCAACTCTAAATGTTTCTCAAGGTGGTATTTATTCTGTGGAAGTAACCACTTTGGGTTGTACAAGCTCTGATGAAGTTGAGATTTTTTATACAGACCTGCCAATAGTTGACCTTGGAAATGATACTTTAATTTGTGAAGATGAAGAGTTATTATTAGACGCATATTATGATGACTTGACCACTTATACTTGGCAAAATAATTCTAATCTTCCTACATTTATTGTTACCGAACCGGGAACATATACTGTTACCCTACAAAACATTTGCGGGACAACTTCTGACGAAATTGTTGTTGGTGAGAATGTTCCTCCTGTTCCATTATTCATTGGAAATGATACAGTAATTTGTATCGGTGATTCCTATTTGATAGATGCGACCAATACCAATACTACTAATTATTTGTGGCATACGGGAAGTGATGAACCAACAATGACTGTGCAAGATCCTGGATTTTATGCTATTACTTGGGCAAACGAATGTGGATTTGTAACTGAGTCAATTGAAGTGAACGATCGAAAATGTGAATGTCCCGTAAATTTCCCAAATGCATTTTCACCTGACGGAAATGGATGGAATGAAAGATTTAACACCGTTTCTCCTTGCGTCTTTACTACGTATAATTTAAAAATATTCTCTCGCTGGGGAGAGTTACTTTTTGAAACAAGTGATCCTTCTTTTGATGCAGGATGGAATGGAACATTTAATGGTAAGGATGTGCAAGATGGAGTTTATGTTTATACCTGTGAATACGAACATGAATTTGACAAAGGAAGAATTTCGGGAGACGTAACTATTTTGAGATAGTTCAATATTAAAAATTTTCCTATAAATAGGAATTTGGATGATCAAGAATCTGTAAAAAAACACTCCTACGCCATGATTTCGTTGGAAAAACATCTATACAATAAATACAAAACAAACAAGTGAAGTATTAAAAACCACTTCACTCCCCTATTATTTTTCAGTAGATAAATCTAGAAAAATAGCCTACTTATCTTCTAATAAATTGACTGAATATCGAGAGGATTTCATGTAATTATTAAAGAATTAATTTTACTGTAAAAGAAGTTTCAGTCCTTCCAGATTTCTCAATATTAGGAAGGACTTTTTATATAATAAAACAGTTTTTAGACTAAAACTTACTTTCAGCAATCTGTCTCATTTTCGACAATCAAATTCCTTCTGTCGCCTTTTTTCTTTTTTTCCAAAATCAAAAACTATCTTTAGAGTGAAGAATTTTCTTCCACAAAATAATCTATGCTTCAAATGAAAAAATTATTTATTTTTCTCTTTCCTGCATTTCTATTTTTTGCTTGTCAAAATACAGAAACCTCCAACGCAGTAAAAATTACGGGAACAATTGAAAACCCAGTTTCTGAAAATGCGACTATTCGTTACGGCGATTCTACTCATACTGCTGAAGTTGTTGATGGCAAATTTGTCTTTGATTTCGAATTGACAAAACCAGAAATGATTTCGTTCAAACATGGACCTGAATCAGGAGGATTATATCTTGAACCTGGTGACAATGTTACTTTGACATTAAATCCTGAACAATTCGATGAGACTTTAAAGTTGGATGGCGAAGGTGCCGAAGAAAGTAATTATCTTTTGGCAAAATATCTTTTGAATGAAAAGTACAATGAAAAAATGAAGGAAACTTATTCTTCCACTCCTGCTAAATTTGCAGCTTCGATGGATGAAATAAAAAAAGAAAATGAGCAACATTTAGACACTTATGCTAAAGCTCATAAAAATATGAATCCTGACTTTTTGAAAGATGAAACTTCATCCATTCTCTACACTTGGGCAACAGATAAAATAAACTATCCAGCTTACTATCCTTATTATGCAGGCGCTGATGCTCCTGAGTTGGAATTAGAAGATAACTATTTATCTTTTATGGATAAAATTGATATGAATAACGAAACTGCTTTTGAGAACAATCGTCAATATGCGCAGATGGTCAACGCTTACATCAATGGCATGGGAAAGAAAGCTGGAAAAGGTTTAGATAACCTCGCTGGAATGTTTGAAGCAGCTCAAAGCAAAATCAAAAGTGATAAAATCAAAAGTGGAATTTTATCAAAAACATTGACCAATTTTCTCAATTATAATGATGCAACTGGTGCAGAGAAATATGTGGAAATGTTTAATAAAATGTCTAAAGATGATAAGCAGAAAAAAGCTATCGCAGAAGTTCATACAACTGCAATGAAATTATTAAAAGGCAAACCTGCTCCTACTTTCAACTATACTAATGTCAAAGGAGAAGAAGTTCCTTTAGAAACCTTGAAAGGAAAAAGTGTCTACGTTGATGTGTGGGCAACTTGGTGTGGCCCTTGTAAAAGAGAAATTCCTCACTTAAAAGAATTAGAAGAAAAATATCATGAGAATGATGATATCGTTTTTATGAGTGTTTCAATTGACAAAATGGAGGACAAAGATAAATGGTTGAAAATGGTGGAAGAAAAAGAATTAAGTGGAGTTCAATTAATGGCTGATAAGGATTGGAAATCATCCATTTGTACTGACTATGCGATTAGGGGAATTCCTAGATTTTTACTAATTGATAAGGATGGAAAC
>CAJQQY010000129.1 GCA_905480595.1 uncultured Saprospiraceae bacterium
AGAAATAGAATTAAATAATCCATTTGCTCCAAAGTCAGCAGCTACTCCATCAATTCGTCCATCCATATCTGAATCCAATTGAGCGTGACCAGCTTCTACCATATCTGGAATTCCATCATTGTCAGAATCCAAATCAACATGATCAGCAATCCCATCTCCATCATTATCAAAAATTGCTAACGTCTCATCACAAACTCCATCCATATCAGCATCTATACATGGATTATTTACTATAATATCATCAGCATCTAAATAATTAGCTACCAAATCTCCATCTTCATCCCCACTTGGATCAATATCATTAGGGAAACAAGAAAAACCTCCTGTTGGATAGCAAAATTCTAATCCATCAGGAATTCCATCATTGTCATCATCCAAATCTACATCATCATTGATTCCATCATTATCAGTATCTCCTAATATTGGTTTTGAACAATCTGGTACAACATTTACCGTAATTTTTCCAGAAGCATTTCCTGAAACATCTTGGTAAGTCCAATAGTCCAACATTTTATTATTTCCCCAATTAGAAGAGTAAGTATAAGGTGTAGTAGTGGATGAAACGGAAGGAGCAGCACCACCACTTGTCGAACCTCCCACTTCTGTATGATCATAATAAAAATCATTAGAAGGAGAACCTTGCCCATTCAATCTTGTGAAATTAATTCCTCCTGGGTTATTTTCAACATCATTAAACATGATGTGCATTTCCCCATTTCGCATTTCCAACAAATAATTTATATCTACGCCATTGGCTAAAGTTAACATCGCCCCTGTTCCATCTAGTCCATCCCATATAAGTTCATTAGATCCAACTTCCGCTCCAGCATATAATATTCTATCTTCTGCATCTACAAAGTCTCCATCGTCATTGAGGTCTAAGGATAATTTTACAGTACCTAAAATATTTGAAGTATAATTAAGAATTCCTCCAACTCCAGTTTGCATATTGCTACCAAAACAAGTTGGATCTCCATTAATATCAACTCCTGAAAAATCAAAACCCTGAACACTCAATGGATCAAGACTCAATGTATTATTTAACCAAGTCGTATAAGTTGAATTGGTAAAAACATTCGACGTCATTGCCTCAGCGGGCATATTTGAATCTGGAGTGTTGAAAAATATTTTATACGTAATCAATGAACCTTCATCATTACTTTGTGGATCATAGATATAATAATTTCCGCTAGTCCAAGTAGATGGATCATTTGAAACTGTATAACTTGTTGTTGCCTTTGAACTATAAGTTGGTTGTCCTAAGTCATCAACAATACCAAAAGAGTTGGCTGATAAATCAAATCCATAAGGATCAATTCCATTAAAATCCATTTGATACTGCACACCTTCTCTTGACATCATATAGAAGGTAGGAGAAGTGGAATTTAGATTTCCAGTAATAATAGCTTTATACTGATTTGTGTACACTCGTCCTGTCAACATCGCTCCTCCTTCATTAGCAGCAGAACCAGTTGAAACAGTTGCGTCCCAAGCAACCACCGCCCATTCATTAGGTTGATAAGTTACTCGATCCCAAGTTTCATTATTCTCAAGATTAGTAAATGTGTAATTAGAAGTTACTGGAAGTGTATTGGGGAAACCCAAAATTACTGTCCAAATTCCTTCTTCACCAGCCATCACTTCTTGAGTGATTGGTACATATCCACTTCCATTCGATGTTCCGCCGCCGGTAGGCCCATTTAATTCTTCGACATCATTATTGATGATCCCGAGTCCTGCTCCTAATCCCAGATCTTGGTAAATTCCAGCAAGGGTTCCGTCAGGTTTATACAACATCAAAAAGCCACCATTGACTCCAATGTGGCTTGAACCTAGATTAATATATTCTCCAGGCTGAGCATAAACTTTTATTTGCTGATTTTCATTTGCCCAATAAAAAAGGCGCTTTCCAGAATAATTTCTAAAATCAACTGAACCTTCAGCTTGTACAAAAGTTTGTGAAATTAAAAGTGCGAGTAACACCAGAATTCCACTTCGCAAATTCTTCGAGGTTAGTTTCCTTAGCGTTACAAAAATTTGCGGAGGTGACAATTCATTCATCATTGTAATTTTTTTGTTAAAAACTTTTCAATAGTTATTTATAAAAACTGATCTATAATACGTCTATACCTTTCTTTTTCTTCATTTGAAAAAGTGTAGTTAGTTTTTATACTAAAAAAGGAATGTATTGTTTTGGTAAAATGAAAATTGGTAAGAATCGAAGTAAGATAGCGGCAAAGTCTTGCCTTTATTTTTTCTATTGCCTTATAATTAAAGCCATTTCGTGACATTATTTTTAAAACAGTAAAATTGTCAACGAATTGAGTTTTGTCAAAAAAAAAGCTCAATAAGAATGTTTCATCTTATTGAGCTTTTTTTTGATAAAATTATTTTACGGTAGTTCTAATCTTGGTTGAGGAAAATAAAAGAGAGGGCTTTACTTAGGCTGAATAGTTCTATTCACTCTATTCCTTCTTCTTTTTTAATAAAAGAAAAAAGAGTAGAAGAAATCATGTAAATAATTAAAATAGTTAATAAGAAAGAAAGCATTACTTCAGAATTAGTTGCCCCATTTAAGGGATCTTTGATGACCCATCCTCTAATCAATAATGACATCATTTATTCTTGGCTGAAAATTATTTTCAAAAATCTTACGCACGAATTGCACTCACCGGATCCATTCTCGCCGCTAAAAATGCAGGAATCACTCCCGCCAAAATTCCAATGATAATCGAAACTGTAAATCCAAAAATAGCATTGTCCGCAGACAAATACATTTCAAAAGCCATATCTGGAATCCTCGAAACTAATTTCAGCACTCCCATCACCATCACCAATCCAACAGCTCCACCAACCAAACAAAGGATAATTGCTTCAATTAAAAATTCCAAAAGGATTACATATTTCTTAGCCCCCAATGCCTTTTTTATTCCTATAATATTAGTTCGTTCTTTGACTGAAACAAACATAATATTCGCCACACTAAACATTCCAACAAACAATGCAAACCCTCCAATGATTCCTCCGACTACATACATGATTCCAAAAAAACCATCTAACAAACTACTCAACATCGTCAGTTTATTTAACGCAAAATTACTATCCTCTCTTGGTTTCAATCTTCGACTTGAACGTAGTAAACCTGTTATTTCATCTTCTAGATCATCTAAGTTGACTCCTTTTTTTGCCTTGACAGCCAACATGGTATTACTATTGTTTTTATCCACCTTTGCAAACTTCCTTGCTAAGTTATAAGAGATCAAAACCACTTCATCCAATTGCATAACTTGCAACAAATCTTCACCTCCTTTTTCGATCACTCCAATGACTTCTAACTTGATTCCATTAAGTGATATTTTTTTCCCGATAGGTTCCAAACTCCCAAAAAGTTCATTGGTTACCGTATGACCTAATATCACTTTGTTGGCGCCATTAGAATATTCTGACGGGGTATAATATCGACCTTTTTCCATCACCACATTATACATTTGAGCAAAATCAAAAGTACCTCCGGCTACTCCTGCACCTGACACACTATTCGACCGATACTTTATAGTTTTGTTTCCGATGTTTGCTGTGTAGCAGGCAAGATCAACTCCTTTTGCTTTTTCTTTGATGAGTTCAAATTCTTGAAAATTTGGATTGGGTCGACGGAAATATTTCCACCAACTTGACCCTGGATCTTCGTCCCAAGGTTGTTTGTCAATATAAATTACATCATCTCCTAATTTATCAAAACTGCTACGCACATTCCGTTCTAATGAATCTACAGCCGACAAAACAATGATGATACAAAATATCCCAATCGTAATTCCTAACAATGAAAGGAAACTTCTCAACTTGCTTCCTACCAATTGTTGAAACGCCTGAACGATACTCTCCTTGATAATTTTAATTATCGTAATCATTGTTTTGAAAATTAATTTTGAGAAAATAGACTTTTAAGAATCCTCGAATTTAGCATTTCATTTTTTCGAAAAAGTAAAGTTTCGATAAACATTTGATTTTCAAGGTTGAACTGCGACTTTTTGAATAACCAATATAGAACAAGGAATGTCCAATGTCCAGCTTTTAAAAACTAATTCATCTTTTGTAGGAATTGGATATTGAACATTCCTTGTTCGATATTGGTTATTCAGACAGTTCCTTCACCGCCAACCAAGCCATCAATCCAGTACTCAATTTCAAACAATCTTCATCTACATTAAAAGTATTGGTATGCACCGGACTCGTAATTCCTTTTTTCACATTTCCCGTTCCTAGTCGATAAAAACACGCTGGCATTTTTTGAGAATAATAAGAAAAATCCTCAGCAGTCAATCTGATCGGCAAGTCTACCACATTTTCAGCACCCAAATATTCTTCTGAAAATTTACGCGCTCGCATCGTCAAGACCTCATCATTCATTAGAAACGGATAGCCAACCACAATATTTAACTTGGCAGTTCCGCCCATGGCTCTTGCCATATTTCTAACCATTTTTTTCATTAAGTCGTGGGCTTCCATCCGCCACTTCTCATCCATCGTTCGAAAAGTTCCCATCAGTTTTACTTCGTTCGGGATGATGTTGGTCGCACCTCCTGTAGAATTTATTTTCCCAAAAGTCAAAACTGAAGGGATTATTGGATTTCCATTTCTACTCACAATTTGTTGCAACGCCACAACCAAATGTGAAGCAATCAAAATTGGATCAATGCAATCATGCGGCAATGCTCCATGTCCTCCTCTTCCCTTTACCGTCAAAAATAATTCGTCTGCCGAAGCCATGTACATACCAGGTCGCATTCCAATTTTTCCAACCTCCAAAGGTGGATGAACATGCTGTCCAAAAATACTTGCAGGTTTAGGCTTTTCCAAAACACCTTCAGCAATCATAATGCTTGCTCCGCCTGGTAATTTCTCCTCTGCAGGTTGAAAAATTAATTTTATCGTTCCATCAAATTGATCCCGCACTTCATTCAAAATTTTAGCAGTTCCAAGCAAAGATGAACTGTGCACATCATGTCCACAGGCATGCATGACGCCTTCGTTTTTTGATTTGTAAGAAACTTTATTGGCTTCCAAAATTGGCAATGCATCAATATCTGCTCGAAGGGCGACGACCTTTTTTCGACCTTTAGTTTTTCCCTTTGTTCCTCTTATGTGTGCGACAACTCCATTGTCAGCAATACCATGGAAGTGAGGAATATCCATTTCTCTGAGTTGTTCAGAAATGAATTTTCCAGTTTCCACTTCTTGATAACTGAGTTCTGGATTTTGGTGGATGTGCCGACGGAGGTCGATGGTGCCTTTGTGGTATTTTTCGGAAAGAGATTTTATTTTATTCTTGAGCATAACGCTTTTTTTTTGCAAAAATAGAAAAAGTACTTTTTAAATATCCAATATCGAAGAAGGAATATCCAATTTCCAATAGTACAAAAGAGACTTCATTTTTTGAAAGTTGGAAATTGGATATTCCTTCTTCGATATTGGATATTCTTTAAATCATGTAGCTTCTTTCCGCCTTTTTCGAAATCGCCCAATCAACCAAATAAAAAACGAACCAATCAAAAGAAAAATCCCCGTCGTTCCCCACATCACTTTGGTTGCATTTGAATACATCAAAATCGGACTCCAACTTGCCGCTTCAATTTGTCGCACTTCTCCTTTTTTATAAAATTCAGGGAAATCAGGAAAGCCGTTTCCATTTACATCTGGAAAACTTTTCGTCAACTCAAACAACGAACTCCATTCTTTCACTTCCTGAGTTCCAGTTTCTGTTTTGGAAAAATCTAACAAGGCATCATTAATATTTTCAATCGGTGTTCCATCTACATGTTTTGGAATTACACTCAAAAGTCCTTTGCTTATTTCCCCAATTAAATTAATGGACTCATAAATATATGAGTTGGCTCCAATCGCAATTAATCCTTCTTCAGATGAAATATCGAGTAAAGTGTAACCATCTTTTTCATTACCAATTTCGACTTCATAAACTTGATCCAACGGCATTCGATTTGGATTATATTTAAATCTCATTCCTGAGAAATATGCGAAATGACTATTCCCTTTGATGGAAGGAGCGATGAGTAAAATTTCCAAAACACTTTTTAATTCGGCTGGCGTAATAAATCCTTTTGCTAATGGATAACCTGGATCTTCATCCAACACTCCCCTACCCAACGGCATGATTCGATACAAATCAGAAACTTGTTGCATTCCTTTTTCACCAGCCAAAAGATTATCTCGAATCAATCCTGCTGTAGTAAAACCAACAACTGGAATTTCAGGATTTCCTGAAAATTTTTCCACGCCAAATCGAACTGCATCGGCCGCAAATGCACCTAAATTACTTTCCACCAAACTCCCTCGTGAAATCGTCAAGTCAAATTCTGTTTCAGCTAATACATCCGTGAAACTCACCTCATATTTTTCCAAAACTTTATTATCAATGGTCATTTGAAAACTATCTACCATCGCATTAATATCTGCTTCCGTCGCAAACGAATCATCTACTTTGACCAACTGATAATCAGACATTCGTATTTCTCCATCTTGATACTGCATTTCCAAAACACCTACATATTCACCTTCTGAACCCGCTTGAACCACAGGCGTACCATTGACCATAATTGGTTCTGGAAGTGGGGTGTGAGAATGCCCGCTTATCACCACATCAATCTCAGGAACTGCTTTCGCCAGGTCCACATCTTCTCCTCCCCAAGATCCATCTTCCACATGCCAAACACCTGAATGCGTCATGCAAATAATCACATTAACTTTCTCTTCATTTTTCAAAAACGCAGCCATTTTTTTTGCAGATTCGATAGGATCATCAAAGGTCATTGGTTTGGAATAAGGTGCAACACTTGCTGCCTCTTTTCCTAGCAAACCAAACATTCCAATTCGAATTCCATTTTTTTCCATGATAAAATGAGGTAGGATTTTTCCTTTATCAAATAACGCTTCTAATCGATCGTCTCCCTTTTTTTCTGCGCTAAAATTTCCGTTGGATAAAACCAATTGAGGAATTTCTCCATGCTTCATAGCTGACTCAATGATGTCAGCCAACCCATCACAATGAAAATCAAATTCATGATTTCCTATCACCGCCGCATCATAACCAATGGCTTGCATTAATCTCAATTCTGCTCCTTCGAAAGTACTAATAGTTTGAAATAAAGTTCCCATCATCCAATCTCCACCATCTAAAACTAGCGTTCGTTCAGGAGCTTTTGCTCGTTGATTACGAATGACATTGGCCACTCTTGCGATACCTCCAACAGTTTTATCATCATTGGTGGTAAGTGGTGTAAAATCTGAATTTGGTGCAAAACCCAAAAGTCGAGATTGCAAATCATTGGTATGAATGATGGTTAGTCTTTTCCCTTGTGTTTGAGAAAAAAGAGAAGAAAAAGAAAAAATGGAAATGCAAAAAGTTAAAAAGATCATCTTTTTGCAAAAATGGTACTGGCTAAGATTTAGATTTTTCATACTGTAAATTTAAACATAAAATTCGGTGAGGATTCCGAAACGCCTAAATTT
>CAJQQY010000130.1 GCA_905480595.1 uncultured Saprospiraceae bacterium
CACCATTATCTGATCGAAAAACTCCTCCCTTCTCTGCTTCGATATTCGCAAAAATTCTTTGTGGATTAGCAGGCGAAACATCAACTGCGACCTTCCCCATTTTCTTAGGCAATCCACCTCCTAGTTTTTTCCAAGTCTCTCCACCATCAGTTGATTTCCAAATTCCAGAACCATCTCCCCCACTTCGAATCTGCCAAGGTGTTCGCTGATGATCCCACATTCCTGCGTATAAAATTCTTGGATTTGATTCATCCAAACTTAAATCAGCAGCTCCAGTATTTTCATTTACAAAAAGTGTTTGCTTCCAAGTCTTACCTCCATCAGTACTTTTATAAACACCACGATCTTTGCTTTTGCCCCATAATTTTCCTTGCACAGCTACCCAAACGACATCTGGATTTTGAGGATGAATTTGAATCTCAGCAATGTGATGTGACTCTGGCAAACCAATATGTTCCCAAGTCATTCCTGCATCGGTACTTCGATACATTCCATCTCCATGCGAAGTCATCACTCCACGCACCGCATGTTCGCCCATCCCTAAATAAATTACATTTGGATCATTTGGAGCCACTTCAATTGCTCCAACTGAACCTGTTTTCAGAAATCCATCTGAAATGTTTTTCCAACTGATTCCAGCATCATTTGTTTTCCAAACACCACCTCCTGTACTCCCCATGTAGTAAGTCATCGGATCACCGATCACTCCACAAACTGCATTGGAACGGCCTCCTCGAAATGGACCAATGTTCCTCCATTTTAAGTCACTAAATTTTTTAGCATCAAAAACAGGTTGTTCTATTTTTATAGGTTCCTTTTTCCGTTTTTTCTTTCTTTGGGAAAAAAGAGGTGAGGTAAAAATGAAGGTTGCAATTAAAATGAAAATGAGTTTTTTCATAGTTAGTTTGGTTTTGATTAGTAGAAAAGATAGGAAAGTTAAAAAAATGTGAAAACAAAATAGGGGTATTTCTTTATAAAACTGTCTTAATAGTACAAATCACTATTAACGAAAAAGTCAATCAATGAAAAATCTCACATATTTAGACAAAGGAATTGCTCTAAAAAGTACATTAATTACCGCTTTCGTAATGCTTTTGAGTGTTTTACTTACTATTGTATTTCTATAAGTGGAAAATATTAACCGTTCACCGTTAAGCATTAACCGTTAAAAAATCCATCATTTGTTGGACGGTTTCTTCTGGTGTTCCTCCGGCATCAATTTCAGCGATATTATCTCCATTCCATCGCTTCAAGTATTGGATAGCTTTAAAAAACTTCTTTCGATCTTCTTCGAGGTTTTCCTCAAATAATTCTTTGGCTTGGTTTCTTCCTTTCATTCTTTGATAGCAAACTTCATTGCTCACATTCAGGAAAAAAATAACATCAGGTTTTAATGCTTTTTCATTTAATTTTAAAACTTCTTTAAATCCAAACCCATCTTTACTCTGATAAACTAGCGAGGACAAATAATATCTATCGCAAATAATTGCTCGGTCACCTGCTCTTTCTAACCAAGGATTAATTAATCGATCCCGATGATCTAAGCGATTGGCTGCAAATGATAATGCTAATGTCCGGTGAGAAAATTGTTTTATTTTTTTTGTCAAAACTGATCGAATATACATTCCTCCGACCATGTCATTGTTAGGTTCGTAAGATCTTTTAACTTTGAACTTTTTCTTTAGTTTTTTTTCTAATAATTCAGAAGCGGTAGTTTTCCCAGCTCCATCCAAACCTTCGATGACGATAAAAAGTGATTTTTTTGACATAAAAATTTTATCTTATTTTTGATTTGCAATGATATAAAAACTATGGCACAATTCTTTTTAACTTTAACCTAGTTTTTACTTTTTATAAAAATCCTGTTATTATAAATTTCAAAATATGAAAAACCTTATTTTCTTACTTACTTTTTCTTCGATTTTTTTCTTGGCTTGTAATTCTGATTCGAATTCTAAAAAGGCAAGCAATGATATTCCTGATGATAAATTATGGGCGATTTTTATGAGCGATTTTAAAAACGTTATTGGCAAAAATGATCTTCAAGGTGTGGTCAAGTTAATTGACTTTCCGCTGGATGGTAATTTTTTTACAACTAATACCGGAGAAGGTTTATCGAAAAATGGAGTCCTTAAAAATTATGCAAAAATAATAGGGAATGATGTTCGACAAAGAGTTATTGCTGCTAAATCAGATGAATGGTCTGAACGAAAAGTCACGTCTCAGCAAGAAGCGAAATCATTAGGGATTCCTGTTGGAGAAACGGTAAAAGTATTGAATTTGAATTTTGTTTTTGATGAAGGAACAGATAGTCAAACGGAGTCAGCGCAGATATTTTATTTTGCGAAAGTTGATGGAGATTATAAATGGTGTGCTATGATGATTTTAGGGTAGTTATGGAAATATCAAATTAGGAACAAGGATTTATGATTTAAGAAATTTCACCCAATAATGGTATCTTCTTAAATCTCAAATCCTTGTTCGATCTTCGTTATTCAATACTACCTCTTTAGCGTAACATCTCCTTTGTAAACCTTAACTTCTCCATCCTTAAATTCAATCTCAGCAAAGAAAACCAAAACACTAGGATTTAATTTTTCGCCATTAAAAAATCCATCCCATCCTTCTATCGGATCATTCGGTTGGAAGTTTTCGTTTTCAAAAACGACTTCTCCCCATCGGTTGAAAATTCTAAAGTTTTTCACTTCCTCCACATCTTCTCCTGCATTGATATAAAAAATATCATTGAACCCATTGTCGTCGGGACTGAAGGCATTTGGAATAAAAACATTTCTATTTTTCTCTACTAAAATGGTAATCTCATCAGTTATAAAACATCCATTTTCATCAAACAATTCTAATGTGTACGTGACTTCATTGACAGGAGCAACTATTTGAGTAAAACAAGTATCACAAGCTGTATTTTCAGACCACAAAATATTGCTTGCGACAAAATTTGTTTGTGGTATTATTTCAAAACTTTCTCCTAGCTGAATAGTTTGGTTATCTCCTAGTTCAAGTGTCAATTCTATTGGTTCAGGAACCATGATAGTTTGTTCGAATCCACAGCCAACTTCATCTAAAATAAAAATGGTATGTTCTCCAACAGTTACAAAATCAAAAAAGGTAGTATCATTAGTCACATCTAAAAATGGGCCACCATCAAATGAATAGGTATAATTACTTCCTATTCCTCCGGTGATATTTTCCAGAATGATTTGCCCTTCTACTACATCTAAACACGGTGGAGCAACACCTACTACATCAAATTCAACTAATGTAGGTTCTGTGAGTATTATCGAAGAAACTCCAGAGCATCCATTCGCATCTGTAACTGTTACGTCATAGTTACCTGCGGTCAATGATGAAGCGATATCGGTAGTTTGTCCATTACTCCAAAGGTAGGTAAATGGAGCAATTCCATTCGTAGGTGCTACGACCGCTGCACCGGTATTTCCGTTGGCACAAACTATATCATAACCTCCTATACTCGAAATTGAAACAACAATTAAATCAAGCGCTTCAACTTGAACAGTCACCTGGGTACTTGGAATGACAGCAGTACAAGTTGTATTCAAAGGTATTACCGATTCAAGTGAATAAGTCGTAGTCGCTGTAGGTGAAACGGTAATCGTATATCCATCAGAGATTCCATTTAAAATAGTTGAAGGATTTCCACCTTCAGAAAATTCCACATCGTAAGTTGTTCCACCTGTCAATGTGAAAGTCAAAGTAACATCGTTACTAGGGCAAGTTAGATTAGTTGAAGCTGAAATAGTTCCTGTAATTTCTGGTTCAAAAGTTAAATCAACATTGATAATACTATCGCAACCATTTATATTTCCACCAAGAATCGTTTCTGTTCCAGATGCATTTAATTCATTATAAACCATATTATTGACCATGATACTTTCGCCATCACAAAGTGTTTGGATGATATCATTTACTGAATTAGCAGTAACCGTCAATTCAACTTCGACAGCTTGCGAAAAACAATTCCCATCAGTTACAATTGCGTAAACTGAGGTATTATCTGTTGTTAAGATTGTTGGAATTGTTGTCGTTGCTGTTGCATCAGAATACCAATTCACCATATTCCCATTTCCACCATTGATCGTATTTTCCAAGTTTGTTAAATCAAATGATGCTGTTGCATTTCCACTTCCGTCATCACATTGAGTATCTGTTGTTGGGAATGCAGTTAAATTATTTTCAACGGTCAAAGTAATTTCGACAATTTGCGAAGCACAAGTTCCATCCGTTACGATGGCGTAAACTGAAGTGTTGCCTGAGGTAATTGTTGTTGGACTTGATATCGTTGCTGATGCATCCGAATACCAATTTACGATATTCCCATTCCCGCCATTGACGGTATTTTCTAACGTCGTTAAATCAAATGTTGCCGTGCCGCTTCCGTCATCACATTGGGAATCTGTCGTTGGAAATGCGGTTAAATCATTATTTACGACTAATGTAATTTCAACTATTTGTGAACTGCAAGTTCCATCAGTTACGATTGCGTAAACTGAAGTTGAAGTTGAATTAAAAGGAGAAGCGATGGAATTTGTTGCTAATACATTTGAATACCAATTTACCGTATTTCCATTTCCTCCATTAACTACATTTGCCAAAAGGTCTAAATTAAAATCTGCCGTTCCATTTCCACTATCACATTGAAGATCTGAAGTCGAAAATGCAGGTAAACTACCACTCACATCTAAAGTAACTGCTACAATTGAAGATGGACAATTTCCATTTTCTACGATTGCATAAACTGTAGTTGGAGCAGATGTAAATGGAGTTCCAATTAACATAGTTGCAGCTGCATCACTATACCAACTTACCGTCAATCCATTTCCACCATTAACTGTATTTGCTAAAACATCAAGGTCAAAAGTTGCTGATCCAGTTCCATCATCACATTGTGTATCTGTCGTTGAAAAAGCAGGAGTTAAAGTAGTTACTTCCAAATCAACTGCTACTGGTTGACTTTGACAAGGGCCATCATTTACGATGGCATAAACTGTTGTCGTTTGAGTATTGTAAGGGGAAGAAATTGGAGTAGTTGCATTGACATCAGAAAACCAAGTGATAGTATTTGTTGGATCTGAGTTAACATCCGAAGCAATTGCATCCAAGTCAAAATCAGCAAATCCTAAATTAGTATCACACTCAAATGCAGTCGTCGAATTTCCAACTAACAGATTAGTTACGGTCAACTCCACCTCTACTATTTCTGAAAAACAAGTGCCATCAGTTACAATTGCATAAATTGTGGTAGGGGCAGAAACGAATGGCGACGTAATTTGTATCGTAAAACCTGAGTCTTCCGCCCAGACTACTTGATTGCCATTTCCAGTATTTACCACGCTGGCTTGACTATCCAAATCAAACGAAGAAGTTCCATCTCCATAATCACAATTGGATATAGAAAAATTATTTGCAACAGGAACTTCAGGTGAAAGAATTAGAGAAATCTCAACTGGAAGTGATGAACAATTTCCACTTACCACAACTGCGTAAATCGAAGTTGGTGCAGTTACCAATGCATTAAATGGAGGAGCAAGCGGATTCGTCGCAGCTGCATCTAAAAACCACGAAATACTATTTCCATTTCCACCTGTAATATTATTTTGAAAATTTAAATCTGTTAAATCAAAACTTGCAGAACCTGTTCCATCATCGCAAGCTGCCAAAGAAGTTGGATTAGCTGAAATATCATTAGTTATTTCAAGTGTCACTTCGACAGCTGCTGCCGTACAATTTGCATCATTCACTACTGCATAAATTGTCGTGGCGGTTGAATTAAATGGTGATGAAATTGAAGTTGTTAAATTGATATCTGAAAACCAACTTACTGGATTTCCATTTCCTCCATTGACTGTATTTGCAATGGCGTTGAGATCAAAATCTGCAGTTCCATTTCCGCTATCACAATTTGCAATAGTTGCTGGATTTGCTTCTGGAAGATTTGCAACTATTAATTCAATTGCTTCGATTGACGAACTACAATTTCCATCAGAAACAATCGCATAAATGGTTGCTGTCGCTGAATTAAATGGAGATGTAATTATAGTCGATCCGCTAGCATCAGAATACCATGTTACCATATTCCCATTTCCTCCATTAACTATATTTTCCAAACTTGTTAAATCAAAAGTTGCCATACCACTTCCTTCATCACAAAGTGAAGTTGATGTCGCGGTTGCGGTTGGTAAATTTTCTACCGTCAAATCAATTGCAACTGGATCAGAAGCACAATTCGCATCTCCGACAACTGCATAAACGATTGTCGTTGAAGTAGAATAAGGAGAGGCAATCATATTTGTCGCAGCTGCATCAGAATACCAAGTGACGATATTCCCTGAGCCAACTGTATTTTCTAATGAGGCTAAATCAAATGAAGCCATTCCTCCTCCTTCATCACAAAGAGAAGCAGAAGTGGTATTGGCTGTTGGCGAACTACCAACTGTCAAATTAATTGCAACTGGTTCAGAAGGACAAAATCCAACTGTAACGGTAGCATAAACTATTGTCGATGCTGTATTGTAAGGCGATGATATTAACATCGTTCCTCCCATGTCTGAAAAGAAAGATACAGGTTCGGTTGTTCCTCCATTAATAGTATTTTCCAACGCTGTCAAATCAAAAGTGGCTGTACCATTTCCACTATCACAAAGTGAAGCTGAAGCAGTATTTGCCGTAGGCTCTTCTCCAACCGTTAGGTTGACTGGAACAGGTACAGAAACACAATTCCCAATTGAAACTGTTGCATAAACTGTAGTCGTCCCAGTATTGTATGGAGAGAAAATCTGATTGGCTATTCCTATATCCGAGTACCATAAAACTGGATCTCCTGAACCATCGTTTACGATATTTTCTAAACTAGTTAAATCAAAATCTGCTACTCCACTTCCATCATTGATACAAGTTTCTGCATTTGTTGAAATTCCGGTTGGAGCCGAGCTAACGATCAAATCAACGGCAACTGGTTCTGAACTGCAAAGCGCTCCATTTACAATTGCATAAACTGTAGTTGAGCTTGTATTGTAAGGTGATGAAATTGAATTAATTCCTGCTATATCTGAATACCACGAAACTGTATTTGAAGATCCTCCATTGACTATGCTTTCCAAACTAGTTAAATCAAAGTCTGCAGTTCCTGTTCCCGTGTCACATTCGGTGGCATTTGTAGTATTTGCTGTTGGTGTAGGAATTACATTTAAATCAACTTGAGTTATAACTGACTCACAACCTGCTCCATCTGAAACTACTGCGTAGACAAAAGTCGTTGGACTATTGAATGGAGAAACTAAAATTGGGTTCGTTCCATTGATATATAAAAACCAATTTACCGTATAAGCTGGATTAGTATTTACAATCATTGCTATCGCATCCAAGTCGAAATTTGCTGTTCCATTTCCGATATCACAAGCATCGCTTATGGTTGCATTAGCAACTGGAGCAGCTCCTACAGTTAGAATAACTTCAGCAGTATTTGAGTTACAACTTCCATTTGAAACAATCGCATAAACTATTGTCGAGCCAGTATTGTAGGGCGACGAAATTGGATTAGTTGCAGCTATATCGGAATACCAACTTATAGTATTTCCAGAAGTACTATTCACATTATTTCCAATAAGCGTCAAATCAAAATCTCCTGTTCCATTTCCTATATCACAAACTCCAGCAGAAGTATTATTTGCCACAGGCGCAGCTTCTACATTTAATAAAATAGGTATAATCGGAGAATTACAATTGCCATTAGTCACCTCTGCATAAACAGTTGTTGAAGCAGTATTATAAGGTGATACAATAGGGAAATTTCCATTTATATCTGAAAACCAATTAACTGTATTTCCAGGATCATTATTTACATCAAGTGCTATAATATTAAGGTCAAAATTTGCTGTCCCATTTCCAGAATCACAAGCTGTGGCAGAAGTTACATTTGCCGTAGGCGCAATATCGATTGCTAAGCCAACCGCAACAATTTGTGACTCACAAGTTCCATTTGTTACTTGTGCATAAACAGTTGTTGAAATAGTTGTGTAAGGCGATGAAATCGGAATAGTTGCGTTCAAATCAAAATACCAATTAACCGTATTTCCAGGGTCACTATTTACATTCTGTCCTATTACATTCAGATCAAAAGTGGCTGTTCCATTTCCTTCATCACATGCTGTAGCGGAAGTTGGAGTTGCTGTTATGCCTGAAGTTACAATTAACTCCACAGGCTGAATTGGCGAATTACAAAATGCATTGGAAGTCTGCGCATAAACAAATGTAGACCCAGAAATATAACTGCTTGGCAAAACGATTTGATTGTTTCCTGCAATGTCTTCAAACCAAGTTACTGGTGCTCCACTCCCTGCATTAATAATATTGTCTACTGACGTTAAATCAAATACTGCTTGATTTCCTAAAGTTGCACACTCTTCTATTATGGTTGAAACGGCTGGAGGAAAAGGTGTTAAAAGAAGAGTAACTGAAACGGCTGTTGAAGTACATGGAGCTGTTCCAACTACAGCATAAACGATAGTGTTATTTTGAGCGGTTATAAATGAACCTGGAATTGGATTAGTTGCAGATGCATCAGTAAACCAAGCTACAGGTAAACCTGTTCCTCCGTTCACAATATTATTAATCGTAGTTAAATCAAAATCTCCAAAAGATGGATTAGTGAAAGATTCACAAACGGTCATCGTTGTAGATGCTCCTGTGGGAGCTGTATTGACAGTCAAGATAATTGCAACTGGAGTTGAAGGGCAGCCATTATTTGTAACTGTTGCGTATACTGTTCCAGAGTTTGTAGTGTAATTAACTGGATTCAAGATAGGATTAGTTCCAGCACTATTTGTAAACCAATCCACCGTGAAACCTGTCCCTCCATTTACGGTAGAATTTAATGAAGTTAAATCAAATGTTGCGATTCCAGTTGGAGTACAATCCGTCAAACTTGCAGGACTGGCAGTCGGAGCAGGATTAACAATTAGTTGAACTGCAACTGGCTCTGATTCACAATCTACCGTACTAGATGTTGCATAAACAGTAGTCGAAGTTGTAGAATAATTTGAAGCATTATTAATCGTTGTATTTAATGCCATATCTTCGTACCACGTTACCGTATTTGCTCCTCCTCCATTGACAGTACTATTCAAACTCGTCAAGTCAAATGTTGCTGTATTTCCCCCTTCATCACATTCAGTCATCGGGCCAGCAGCATTTGCAGTTGGTGTTTGCTCAATGGTCATTGCCAATGGTGTTGGATCAACCGTACCTACACAACCTGTATTATCCGTAATTCCGGTCAAAGCAAATGATAAATTTCCAGTAACAAAGTTCGGCAATGAAAGTGTATTTGTTGAAATATCATAAATTGGAATCAATCCTTGCGAACAAATATTTATATCGAAATTAGTTACCGTCGCTGGAGTTGAGATTGGAAAATTATTAACCAATGGTGGAAAATTTACCACAGCATTCAAAGTATAAGGTGCAGTTCCTCCCGAAATTGAAACTGTGACTGTGGTACAATTATCAGTACACAACACCCCTCCTCCTGATAAAACTGCATTACCTCCACCTCCAGAACCACTAATCGTCACCATCGCTTCACCATCAAAATTAGAATATATTGGACACCCATTCAACGCAGTAACAGAAACTAAAGAAAAGGTGGTCGATTGATTAATAATCAAACTTTCGACATGCTGATCACTAATACCATTAAGGGTAAAGTTAGAAGTTCCGTCTGTATAAACGACATTAAATGGTCCACCCGATGTTGGTAAATTAAATATCAGAGTTTCATTAAACCCTGGGCAACTTGCAGAGCAAGTCGAACAGTCAATTGACATTCCACCTGTCAAAATTGAAATAGAAGTAGGAACTAAAGGAGCTATAGTATTATAATCTGAGCAGCTCGAATAAGATGTCCAATTAGATGGGTCACTTATCCTTGATATCCAATCCAATTGTGTGGCAGGACTAGTAGGCCCCGTATAGTGAACGTAATTAGTAGTCCCACTTGTTGGATTCATATAGTAACATGGATCTACCTCTGGATGTAAATTAGATTGACCTGAACTTCCATCCGCATTCCAAGTAGTCCGTGTATTAAAACCAAATAATATTTTTCCACTATAGGTAGCATTATGATCTCCTGTAGTGCCCATGTTATCCCATACTCCATTCTGCATGATGTATATTTGGTCACCAGAGCTATTCATATTTAGAGTACCAACGGGGGCAGCATTCAAATCAGTAATCGTCCAACCAGGGTTACTTGAAAGAGTCGATCCAAGATCAGATCCGAATACAATCTCAAAAGCAGTTCCTGCGGTGATCGTTCCCCCCGTCCTTTCAAATCGAAGCGTTCCTTCAGAATCTCCCCATAATCCCGGAAAAGATCTTTCCCAACCATTATCTGTCATATCGAACTGAGTCGTATTAACAATATCTTTGAATGCTACGAAAGTGATAATATCTTCTCCTCCTCCTCCTCCACAAGCTGAATTATTGGCATTTACACCAAGGATCACAATATCACCACCTTCTAAATCAGTTTGAGCATTCGAGTTTATGGAAAGAAAAAAGAAGAGAACAACTAAAAATATGTAGTTGATACTTTTAAATGACTGCATCGTTCAATGTGTTTTTGTTATACTTCAAAGATACGAAAAAACCGACGTGTGATGCTTGGTAAAAGTTAAGTTCTGGTAAATAATATTAGGCAAAAGACCTGATTTAGCCTTTTTAGAAAAATAAAATTTTATTGAGGATAGGAAATTCTTTATTTATTATTTTTTATTGAAAAAAAATCTACTAAAAATTAACTCACTCTTGAGGGAAAATTATTGAATCATCACCAACTTAGAAGTACTAAAATGCTTTCCGCTCCGCAAATGAATAATATAAACTCCATTTTCCAAAAAGCTTAAATCAACATTTTGATCATGACTCCTCGATGGAATTTCTTTTTCAAAAACTAATTGTCCACTTGCCGTAAAAACTTGCAATTCGGTATCTCCTGATTCAAAAATCAAACTTTCAATTTTAATTTTTCCAAAAGAAGGATTTGGAGAAATTGTCATTTCTAAATCTTGTTCAAAATCAAAGCAATCATTATTCCCTTCATAAAAATATGATATCCGAGATAATGGTTTGGACTCTCCAACGATACTAAGCGTCTCTTTAGAAAGTAATCCATCACAATAATATTTATAATCAAATCTACTTTCCTGTCGTAATTCAATATTATCGAAAGGAGTATAAAATAAATGGTTTTGATTGTTATAATACTTTTGAATTTTAGAAGTAACTCTCCCTGTAAAAAAATCTTCTTCGTAATCATACTCATACACTTGCAATGAATAATAGGCCGTATCATTAGTTGGTGCAAAATCACTTTTAAATAACCTTGCCGTTTTAACTAAATCTCCCCTATCATTCCTAATCCAGTCATATTGCCACACTTCATTCCATACCCCTTGATATAATTCATTTCTAGAAACTATCAAAGAATTATTTTCATCAGGATAAGAGTAAGTCTCATATATATTAAAATCCGTCTGATCAGTTTCTCTTGCCTCCACTTTTCTACAATTTCCATCTGTAGAAAAGAAAAACGTCTCCTGCAAGCCTCCCACATTATAAGTTAATTCCTCTCGTTCAATACAACCATCTTCATCATAAAAATAATCTTCCCAATAATTAGAAATCCACAAATCAACCTCCTGGTTATATCTTTTATTAATTTTCTTAATTAATCTATTCTCATCATCATATTCATAAAAATCAGCTAACCATAACATAAGGTCACCACTTCTTAATTCAAATCTCTTTTCGATAATAGATAAAGTATCTCCATTATCGCGATAATTAAAGAATTTATGATTGGTTTTCAAATAAGTTTCTTGACTACCTATATAGAGCTCTGTTACCTTTTCAGTAAGCCTAGGTTCAATTTGTCCAAATGATATATTTGAGAAAATAAAAACTAACAATGAGGAGAAGAGAAGTAATTTTTTCATAATCCAAAATTTTAGAGTTTTAGCTTTAATAGTAAAAGCTAAAATAACAAAAATTCAAATGTTTACTTCGATCATTTTAGGGATATAAACTATTTCCTCTTTTAAATCGTTATATATGAGTATCTCGGCAGAGATTTTGACATAATATTAATCATCCTTCTCAACTTCCTAACATTGTTATAATTTCTAGTACCATTGCTAGGATTTTCTAAATAAAAGTCGTAATTACGGCTTTCTTAAAAAAATTTGTGAGAAAATTACTCTCAATTATGAAAGATACTGCATTATATGAACGTGCCATTACATGGGCAAAAAAACATGGTTTTTCTAATATAAAAGCCAATACAGAAGATTACGAAATTCCTGCTGGATTTACCCGAAAAGGAGAAACTGAAGCTTATGTTCCTGATATTTCAGGAAGTAAATTAGGTGGAAAAAGCTATGTAGAAATAGCTATGAAAACAGATGATAACGATGATCAAGTTTCCAAATACAAACTATTGAGTACAATGGCTAGTATCAAATCTGGAAAACTTTATTTGCTTGCACCTAAAGGGCACAAAGCTTACGTTGACAAAATGGTCAAACAATACAATATCAGCGCAGATGTAATCAGTATCTAATTCAAAAGAATTAGATTCGCTGCTTTTTTTTTTCAATGTTAAACATGTATTTTATTTCGTGAAAAAGAAATTGCTTAATCAGCTGCAAAAAGCTAGAAGGAAATCCTTCTAGCTTTTTTTTTGAACAATTGAATATCCAACATTCTCTATTCGATTTCAGATATTCAAAAAAAAATGACCAATGAATCTAGGTCTCCAAATCGCCTTCTCCCCTATTTACAAATATCAACTTCCCGAGAAACATCGTTTTCCGATGATCAAGTATGAATTGATTCCTGAGCAATTAATTTACGAAGGAACTATTTCTGAAAGTCAACTTTTCCATCCTCAAAAACTTTCTGAAGAAATATTGCTACTCACTCACGATTTAGCTTATTGGGAAAAATTAAAAAACCTAACTCTTTCTGAAAAAGAGATTCGACGTATTGGATTTCCTCTTTCTGCTAACCTCATCGAACGTGGAAGACATATCGCTCAAGGCACCATTGATTGTGCCTATTTCGCATTGCAGAATGGATGTGCCATGAATGTGGCAGGAGGAACTCATCATTCATTTGCAGATCATGGAGAGGGATTTTGTGTGCTCAATGATTTTGCGATTGCTGCTAATCATTTATTAAAAGAAAAAGTAGTAGATAAAATTTTAATCGTTGACCTCGATGTTCACCAAGGAAATGGAACGGCCAAATTATTTGAAAATAACTCCAACGTTTTCACTTTTAGCATGCATGGCGCAATGAATTATCCAAGTCGAAAAGAAGTTTCAGACCTAGACATAGGACTTCCTGACAAAACAAAAGATTACTATTATTTAAAAACTTTGCAAAAAACACTTCCTGCCTTAATTGATCAAGTTGAACCTGATCTAGTTTTCTACCTCTCTGGTGTAGATGTTTTGGAAACTGATAAACTGGGTCGATTAAGTATGAGTATCGAAGGTGCAAAAAATCGAGATCGTTACGTATTGGAGCTTTGTAAAAAAAATAATATCCCCATTGCTATTAGCATGGGAGGTGGATATTCTGAAAGAATTGCTCTAATTGTTGATGCTCATGCTAATACATTTAGGTTAGCGCAAGAGATTTTCTTCTAACCACATTTCTAATTAACACCCTGATAATCAACACATTACCTCACAACTAAGAAGCACCTAAATTTTTATTTTTTAGAAAAATAAAAATGTGACTGATTATTTTTTTGGAACGCTGTTTGCACTTAGCATAGTCTACTCATTCTAATTTCCCTCCGTATTAATTTTATTTTTCCAACTTTTTCAAAACCGCGACAACATGCTACTTACGCCTAAACACATTTTAACACCTTTCCTAATATTATTTATTTCACTTACCACATTTGCTCAGTCTCAGAATAATCTTTGTTCTAAATCAGCAGCTTACTGTGAAGGCAAAGTTACTTTTGACAATGGAAATACTTACCTTGGTGAATTTGCCTATGGTGTTCCAAGTGGAAAAGGATTAATGAAATTTCAGGGGGGGAGTGAATACCTTGGAGATTTTAAAAACGGAAAAATGGAAGGTCAAGGTGCTATCCTTTTAGCTTCTGGAGATTCATATATTGGTGATTGGAAAGATGGAGAAGCTGATGGTGATGGAACTTACAAAAAAAATGATGGAAGTAGTTTCAAAGGAAAATTCAAAAATGGAATGCGTCAAGGAAAAGGAATTGTTACTTGGAAAACTGGTGATACGCTCAGAGGAGAATGGCAAGATGATAAATTAAATGGGAAAGCGATTTTCGAATTTGCCAATGGTGATGCTTTAGAAACTAAATGGCAAGCTGGCAATATGAAAGTAAAATCTACTTACAAGAAAGAAAATGGTCAAAAAATTCAAGGAAGTATGAATACTATTTTCATGGTAGTAGATATGGAAAATGATTTTGCTGAAACAAAAGAAGCAATGGTTTCTAATTTGCAATTAGCTTGGATGTCTGCAGCGATGGAATTCAAAGCCAATCAAAATTATGATTTAGCCGTTGACTTTTTAATGGCTGCTCAAAAATATGGGCCAACTAATCCTGAAAGTCAAGCAGTTATTGCTCAACAAATCAAAGCGATTGATACTCAAAAAAATAATAGTGGTTGGGCTCAACTGCCAAAGAAATAGATTAACCTGATTAACTAAAATTCTAAAAAGGTTTCCAATTCATTTTGGGAACCTTTTTTCTTTTTAGAAAAACAATAATTTACCTGACTGTTGAAAATGCTCATTTCTAATACTAAAAAAATAATAGCCCTGTGGAATTTCACTCATTGAAAATGAAAATTCCTGAGTCCCTTTTTCAAGCGTAATCGTTTTTAATTCTTGTCCATTGATGTTGAAAATATTGAATTGAGCAGGATGATCCAAGTTTTCATATTTCACAAAAACATCTCGGTTCAAATTTTTGACTTCTATTTTTGAAAAAATAGGTTTAACATCTTCATTATCAACAATGACCGTTTGAGGAATACTCGTGAAATTTGAAAAAGTAATTCCAGCTAATTCTGTAGAAATAGTTCCCCAACTGGTTAGTATTCCAGAGAAGTCTCCTGCGAAATAATAGTTATCTTTAAAGAAATTACCTGCTCGCACATTCCCATTAAAATCAACACATGGATAATAACCTGGCGACAACCATTCATTATAAATTATTTTAATTCCTTTTGAAGTTGTATAATCAAAATCTCCAAAAATAATAGAATAACCTTCATAAGAACCATGAGGAAATACTCCATTAATTATTCCTGTTTCTCCATTTATTGACAAAACATTCACATCCCACATACCATTATAATTACCAGAAATTGCAGGTTGTGAATCTGCTGTTTGTCCCGTCAAAAATAAACCTCCATCCAACGTATCTATCTTCGTAATTTCATGCAACGTTTCCTCTCCTCCCAACCAAAGATAATCATACCAAATCGCCAAATATTTTACATCATATTGAATCACATTGGGATGCGAAATATTAGGTGAAGTATGTCTGAAATCTCCAACTACATATAAAAGATCTTCCCAAACCGCAAAATCTCTAACAACATCATCCACCGAAAAGACGTCAGGAACATTTATAATTTCTCCATTTTCAATAGCTAATCCATCATTTGACCATTTGGAATTCACTTCATCATAATAGGCTAAGTTTTGCATACTATCTCCATTAACTATTTGAAAATCTCCTCCTACATAAAGTCTTTCATCGTGACTTTCTAAGGCATAAACAATTCCTTCATCTCCCATTTTCCATCCTACCCAAGTCATTCCATTCCAATACGCAACATTTGAAAACTCTGAATCACCTAATAATTTAAATTTTCCACCAATAAAATATTTATCATTATGTGATGTCATACAAAATATCTCGCCATCAACACCTTCATCAAATGTAACCCAATGACTTCCTTCCCAACCGATAATTCCCTTCGCACTCACTCCATCTACTTCTGTAAAATTACCTCCAATCATCAATAAGTCTTCAAAAGGATTGACTTCCATTACATTGATTTGTCCGTTAGCTCCTCCTCCATTTCCAAGATCATAAAAATATTCTGCTGGACAGTACACAGGTTGAATCCATGCTAGCTCATCAAGAGTAAATCCATTTTCATCTGCCCAATTTTCTATTTCGTTATATTCTTCATGAAGCTCTTTTAAATATTTATTATTACTTTTCTCATGAATCAAATCTACTAATCCTGTTGCTCCACTTTGATAAACCAAACTACCTACCGCACACATAACTCCTTCATTATCAACAAAATACGGCGTACTTGATTTATGATTAGTATTTTTTGGGAAAACTCCTCGCTCAGCATATTCCTTTAATTTTTTCAAATAAATACCACGATTCTTTTTTTGAGAAATAGAAAGATGAGATATTTCTTTTCTCCTTAGATAAGCTTCTACCAAAAATAAATGGAGTTGAATTCTTTGTTGATTACTTTGGAAATAAACTTCTTGTTGTAAGGATTGAGGCAAGTTTTTTTTTAATTTCCATTCGGCATTAACCTGTTCCAGATGATGAATTAAAGTCTCTTTTTTGAAAAATGGTACCTCCGTCTTAGTTTTCCCAAAACAAAATTGAATACTTGAAAAAGTAAAAATTATACAACTAGCAAAAAGGAATTTTATATTTTTCATTAGGAAACTATTTAGAAAATAAAACTAATTAAAAACACCTACTTTTTCACCTCTTAATTTTCGGTAATGTCAGGTTTATAAAAAATAAATTTTCTCAACAAAAACCTTTAAATTTCATTTACTATTTTCGCACTATAAAAAAACACTAAAACATTTGAGCAACGAATCTTTTCATCCTATTCAGTCTTCTGGAACTTACGCCTCGGTCATTTTGCCGATAGCCGTTCCTAAACCTTACACTTATTTTATCCCGAGTGAAATGATTCAGGTCGTCCAACCTGGAATGCGGGTAGAAGTGCAATTGGGTAAAAAGAAATTATACTCAGCTCTAGTTTATAAAATTCTCGAACATCCAGAAGAAGGAACAAAACCGAAACCAATCCTTTCTATGATTGACAAATTTCCTATTGTCGATGAAACCCAATTAAAATTATGGACATGGATGTCGCAATATTATTGTTGCAGCCTCGGCGAAGTCATGCTTGCCGCACTTCCTGCTGGACTCAAAATGAGTAGCGAAACTAAAATTATCATCAGTCCATTTTTTAGTGAAGATTACTCGATGTTGGAAGATAAAGAATATTTGATTGCGGAAGCTTTGCGAAATCGACATGAGCTAACAGTCGATGATGTGCAAAAAATTTTAGGGCAGAAAACCGTTTTTCCATTATTATATCGATTGCTCGAAAAGAAAATAATTTATCTTCAAGAAGAACTCAAAGAAAATTATAAACCTAAAAAAATAGGTTGTGTCCGCTTACAAGAACCTTATGCAAGTGATTCTCGGATGCTCGAAGAAGCCTTCGAACTAACCACTCGATCTCAAAAACAAACTGAAGCACTTTTATCTTTTGTTCAAATTTATAAAACGCAACAATTTGTTCGAAAACAAGATTTGTACAAAATGGCTGGCGTCGATTCTACTGTTTTAAAGGCAATGGAAAAGAAAGCCATTTTTGAATTATATGATCGAGAGATTAGTCGAGTTGGAAAATATGAAGATGTCGTAGTCGATAAATTTGACTTGACAAAAAATCAAATTACCGCACTTGCTTCTATTAAGGATATCTATCAAAATAAAAATACAATCCTTCTCCACGGAGTGACTGGTAGTGGAAAAACGAGAATCTATATTGAGCTCATCGAAGAGGCCATCAAAAAAGGAGAACAAGTTTTATACTTGCTTCCAGAGATTGCTTTGACCACTCAAATTGTGGCTCGATTGCAAAAGATTTTTGGAGATGACATTGCTGTTTATCATTCTCGAATGACGAATAATGAACGAGTCGATTTATGGAAAGAAGTTTTAAAAAACAAACCAATTGTCTTGGGTGCTCGGTCAGCACTTTTTTTACCATTCACAAATTTAAAACTCATCATTGTCGATGAGGAACACGATACTTCTTTCAAACAACATGATCCAGCTCCTCGATATAATGCGAGAGATACCGCTATATTTTTAGCACATTTATATGATGCAAAAGTAATGTTAGGAACTGCCACTCCTGCCCT
>CAJQQY010000131.1 GCA_905480595.1 uncultured Saprospiraceae bacterium
TTTACAAATGGCGTAGTCATGGTGAGGTGTTTTTTTCTTTAAAGGACAAAATATCATCCATATTTGAAGATGCAAAAATAGATAGAATAAAAATTAAATTTTGCAAAAAATCAGATATGCCGAATATTTACCAAAAAATAACAACTATTACAATTCTTCTATGTATTGGGCTAGTTTTACCCAATGGAGTAGTCGCTCAACCCGATGCACCTACTGGTTTAGAGGCCATAAGTTATGATAGTCATGTAGAATTGCGTTGGAATTCAAATGCTGAACCCAATTTAAGCAGTTATAGCATCTACCGGTCCGATCAAGGATCCACTTTCCAATTTTTAACTTCAGTTGGATCAATTAATACTCAATATATCGATTTTATCGGCGCTCAAAACCAATCTTTTGAGTATAGAATAACTGCTACAAATAGTTCTAGCGAAGAAAGTGATTTTTCCAATCAAGTTGCTGCTTCCACTTTTGAAATGACAGATGAAGAACTGTTGACGATGGTTCAGGAATATACATTTCGATATTTTTGGGATTTTGCACACCCAGTTTCAGGAATGGCGAGAGAGCGAAATACGACAAGTACAGTTACTTCGGGCGGCAGCGGATTTGGAATTATGGCAATTTTGGTAGGCATCGAGCGAGGATTTATTACTCAAGAAGAAGGCGTCGCTCGACTTTTGAAAATAGTTAATTTTTTGGAAACTGCTGATCGCTTTTATGGGGTATTTCCACATTGGATGAATGGCTCAACTGGGGAAGTGATACCATTTTCTAGTTTGGATGACGGAGGTGATTTGGTAGAAACTGCATTTTTGATTCAAGGATTGTTGACAGCTAGACAATGCATAAATGGAAATACTACTGATGAGATTTTGTTGAGAGATAAGATCACTCAAATATGGGAAGAGGTAGATTGGAATTGGTATCGAAAGTCAGTCCAGCAAGTTTTGTTTTGGCATTGGTCGTCTAATTTTGGTTGGGACATCAATCTCGAAATTCGAGGTTTCAACGAAGCTCACATCATCTATCTTTTGGCCATTGCTTCACCGACGCATCCGATTCCCGCAAATTTATACGACAATGGTTGGGCGGGAAATAATTACACAAATGGAGCTGATTTTTTTGGCTATCCATTAGAAGTTGGAAGTTATCGAGGAGGGCCATTATTTTTTTCTCATTACTCTTATATGGGTTTTGACCCACGCTATAAAAAAGATGGTTACACTAATTATTTCAATCGAAATGTTTACCACACTTTAATCAATCGAGCCTACTGTATCGAAAATCCTGGAAATTATGAAGGTTATGGAGTTAACTGTTGGGGACTAACTGCAAGCGACGATCCATTTGGATATTTGGCGCATGAACCAACTGCAGCAAGGGACAACGGAACGATTACCCCTACGGCTGCACTTTCATCGATGCCTTTCACGCCTGAACTTTCCATAGCAGCAATGAAACATTTTTATCGAGCACATGGAGAAAAACTATGGGGGAAATATGGTTTTTATGATGCTTTTAATTTGACTGAAGATTGGTTTGCGACTTCTTATTTAGCCATCGACCAAGGGCCAATTATTGGGATGATAGAAAATTATCGGACTCAATTATTATGGAATTGTTTTATGTCAAATCCAGAAATTCAAACTGCGCTTGATGCCGTTGGGTTTGTGCCAGATAGTGTTGTAGTAACTGATTTGGAACAAGTAAAATTGGATAAAAATGAGTTTTCTATTTTCCCAAATCCAGCAAGTAGCACCGTAGATATTTTTATAAAAAACAATACAAATACATTTTTTGAAAAAACGGAAATTTCATTATATGGAATCAACGGGAAACGAATTTCAAATTTTCCAAAAGAAAAACAATGGTTTTACGGGGAAGATAAAGTTACCATTTCGGTAGCGGGGATACCTTCGGGTATTTATTTTTTACAATTAAAAACTGAACTATATTCATTAACCAAAAAGTTAGTTATTGTTCGATAAACCTAATGATACTAAGCTTTTTTAATAAAAAAATCACTATTATGAAAAAAATGTTACTTACATTATTGCTACCTGCATTTATGCTTAGCGTAGCTTTTTCACAAACTACTTACGAAGATTTTGAAGGTACTCCATTGGAATGGAATCCCTTTGGCGATGGAGTTTACAATGGAGTAATTGATAATCCCGATCCTAACTTTATCAATATGTCAGCAAAAGTTGGTTCTTACACCAAGTCAGATATGCATGCTTTTAGCTTGCTTATTGCGTTTGTTGATCCGGCTATGGATTTGTCCATCAATAATCAATTTAGTATTGACATTTATTCACCAGTTGCCAGTCAAGTATTATTCAAATTAGAAGGAGACGGCGAAGCGATTGAAGTCTCAAAAAATATTGCCAACACCAATGTTTGGCAAACATATAATTTTGATTTGAGTGCAGCTGCAAGTTTTACAACAGTTACCAAAATTATTATTTTCTTCGACCCAGGAGTGGAAACTAGTAACGACACTTATCTATATGATAATATCATAGCCAATCCTGCGGGACCATGTGCAGGCACTATCGTTGATCCACTTATTATTGATGATTACGAATGTCAGAATAATGCTTCTTATGGGGGAGGATGGGAAAGTTTGACAACTATCACAAATCCTGATATGTCTGGAATCAATACTTCATCTATGGTTGGACAGTATGAAGATCCTTTGGATTCATGGTCAGCATTAGCGATTGATTATCAAAATGCCATAGATCTTTCTACCAATAATCAAATTAAAGCAAAGATTTGGGCACCTAAAACAGGACAACTTTTATTCAAATTAGAAGGAGGTGTCTCAGGGCCGAGTGAAAAATTTATAGATGTAACGGCAACGGATACTTGGGTAGAATATACCGCAGATTTTAGTGACCAAGCAGCAGCGGATCATAAGCGAATTGCCATTTTCTTCAATGCAGGTGTTGATGCGGTAGCAGGTGACATTTACTATATCGATGATATTGTTTATGCGGCAGCACCTCCAGCAGCAGCTTTAGAAGATTTTGAAAATGGGGCAAATTTACCTTGGGAACCATTGAATATGGATATGCCTAATCACGGTACTTTTAGTGTGGTAACTAACCCTGATGCAACAGGAATTAATACTAGTGATAATGTTGGAAAATACGATAAAGGAAATGCTGCCTTTAGTACAGTTACTTCTTTTTTGGGGAGCGGTCTTGATCTTTCAGTCAATCCTCAGATGAATTTACAAGTTTGGGCGCCAGCGGGGGCAGTCAATATGACCATGCAATTAGTAAGTCCGACGGAAGGAAATAAAGATGTGACTAGAGATTTTTTAGCTAACGAAGAGTGGATTGATTTGTCATTCAACTTCGAAGAATTTAATATGATTACAGATTTTGAACGCATCAATTTACTTTTTGATGGTGGAACGGCATCTGCGGGAACGACTTATTATTTTGATAATTTAACGCAAGGTGCAAGTACAGTTGACCCATGTGAAAATGTTGTGGCAATTCCAAGTATCCTAGATGATTACGAATGTCAACGTAATGTTACTTATGGAGTTGGACTAGACCGATTGACGGTAATTGCTAATCCGGATCTTACTCCTGACAACTCGAGTTCGATGGTTGGAGAATACAAAGATCCTACTGATGAATGGTCTGCTTTAGGATTTGAAAGTGGTGGCTCTTGGGATTTATCTATCAGAAATCAATTCCATCTTAAAGTGTGGTCGGCAATTGCGGTGCCTATTCTTTTCAAATTGGAAGGAGGTACCTCACCTGCAAAAGAAGTTTTTGTAGATGTTACAGAAACAAATAAATGGGTAGATTATGTGGTAGATTTTAGTGACCAAGTTGGTGAAGACCATGCTAGGATTGTTGTCTTTTTTAATGCAGGAGTATTGCCCACACAAGAAGATATTTATTATTTAGATGATGCGACATGGACTCGTGTTTCGTATACTGGGTGTGTAGATAACCATGAGACTGTTGAAAACACGATTGCAAATTTCGCCTATTTTGCTAATGGTTATTTAGAGGCTGATGGCAAACAATTTGAAATTCTCGATAATCCAAATCCAAGTGGAATTAACGTGAGTGAGAAAGTAGGTGAATTTATTAAAGCAAGTGATGCGTTACCTTTTGCTGGAATGTTTGCACAATTGGATGCACCTATTGATTTTGGAACAAACAAGACTGCCAAAGCAAAAGTTCATATGGATCATATCGGAAATTTTGCCATCAAGTTAGAAGGTTCTACTACTGGAGCAGCAGCAATTGAACTTCCAGTAGACAATACGGTAACAGATCAATGGGAAGAATTGACTTTCGATTTTTCTGCTGTAACTGATGATGCCAATTTTACTCGATTGACTATCTTTTTCGATTTAGGTATTGATGCAACAGGAACAGATGTCACTTCTTATTTTGATGATATTGTTTTTGGAGATGGTACTTGTGTGACTACAGGAATTTTCACTCCGGTTGCAGTAGAACAATTTAAAATTTCTCCAAATCCTGTAAGTGAGATTTTGAGAATTGAAAATACGGCAGCGGTGCAAACTATTGAAGTATTTAATTTATTGGGACAAAAAGTTCATTCAGCAAATCTTGCAGGAACAGAAAACTTTGACCTCTCCGTAAATGAATGGGACAATGGAATTTATCTCCTTGCTGGTTATGATAAAAATGGACAAATCGTAGCTAATGCGAAGTTTATTAAAGAATAATAAAACCCTTTTTCTGGTAGTACTTTTTGTGCTACCAGAATTTTTTTCGGGTTGCGATTTTACCAAAAATATAAATACTGATAACGAAGTAAAAGTGACGGAACTGGATTCTTCTTTTAGTACTGAGGAATTACAACGGCGTACTTTTCTATACTTCTGGGAATTGGCAGATAGTCAAAATTTTCAAATTCCCGATCGGTATCCCACACGTAGTTTCTCCAGTATTGCAGCTACAGGTTTTGGATTGACGAGCTACTTGGTTGGAGTGAATAAAAAATATATTACTCGCCAACAAGCCGCAAATAGAGTGTTACAGACTTTACGATTTTTGAAAAAAATGCCTCAAGGTGATGCAAAAAGTGGCGTGAGTGGTTACCGTGGTTTTTATTATCATTTTTTAAATAATGATGATGCGACTCGCTTCAAAAAGGTAGAACTTTCTTCCATTGACACAGGCTTGTTGATGGCAGGCATTCTCGCTGCGCAAGCTTTTTTTGATAAAAAAAATACCGAAGAAAAAGAGATTCGAGAACTCGCAGATTTTCTTTACCGAAGAGTGGAGTGGGAGTGGATGCTCAATGAAGAAATGAAATTGTCGATGGGTTGGCATCCCGAAAAAGGTTTTATTCCACATGACTGGCATGGGTATAATGAAGCGATGATCTTACTAATTCTTGCCATGGGATCACCCACACATCCTATTCCCGCAGAGTGTTGGCAAAAGTGGTGTGAAACTTACCAATGGAAAGAATTTCAAGGATATGAATTTGTCAATTTCGATCCATTATTTGGACATCAATACAGTCATATTTATATAGATTTCCGAGGAATTCAAGATAAATATATGAAAGGAAAAGGGATAGATTATTTTGAAAATTCTCGACGAGCCACACTTTCCAATCGAGCATTTTGTATAGAAAATAAAAACGATTGGCAAGGCTACGGAGAAAACCAATGGGGCTTAACGGCCTGCGATGGGCCAGCCAAAGGGGAGCCTAAAAAAGGAAAACAAGGGATTCAATTTACAGGTTATTCTGCTCGTGGCGCATCTGCCATTCGATCATTTGATGATGGGACGATTGCACCAACTGCAGCAGGAGGTTCTGTTCCTTTTGCTCCAGAAGTATGCCTTCCTACTTTAAAAAATATGTGGGAAAATCACTACGAAAATTTAATTGGCGAATATGGTTTTAAAGATGCTTTTAACCTGAGTTATACTTTTGGAGCAAAAAATAAAAATGGTTGGTTTGATAAAGATTATCTAGGAATAGACCAAGGGCCAATTTTGTTGCAAATCGAAAATCACCAAAATGAATTCGTATGGAATTTAATAAAACAAAACATTTACATCTTGGAGGGTTTGGACAAAGCAGGGTTTTCTGGAGGATGGTTAGAGTAGTACTCCGTAGCTAGAGTTTCGGTCTACATTTACGAAACGAACAAGTGTTGAATAGTAAAAAATAAAACAATGAATAAAAAAATAACAATACTTCTACTTTTGGGAATCACTTTTTTCTTTTGGCAATGTGCCTCAAAAAAAAGTATTTCCCAACTTCAATTTCCTAAAGATTCCATTGACTTAAAAGTAGATAGCGTCTTAGCCTTAATGACACTTGATGAAAAAATCGGGCAACTCGTTCTCTTCACTTCCGACTGGGAATCAACAGGGCCAACGCTACGAGCAACTTACAAAGAAGATATCAAAACAGGAAGAGTAGGTGCTATCTTTAATGCACATACTTCTGAATATACTCGAGAGTTACAGCGAATTGCTGTCGAAGAAACGCGTCTCGGGATTCCATTGTTATTTGGTTACGATGTTATTCATGGTTACAAAACAATTTTCCCAATTCCGTTAGGTGAGGCCGCAAGTTGGGACTTAGCTGCAATGGAAAAATCTGCTCAAATAGCAGCAGCAGAATCTACCGCTGCTGGGTTGCATTGGACATTCGCACCCATGTTAGACATAGCACGTGACCCGCGTTGGGGGCGAGTTTGTGAAGGTTCGGGAGAAGATGTTTACCTGAGTGTCGAGATTGGAAAAGTAAAAATAAAAGGTTTTCAAGGAGAAAATCTTTTATCCGTGAACACCATGTTAGCATGTGCAAAACATTACGCTGCATATGGTGCAGCTCAAGCAGGTCGGGATTATCACACGGTTGATATTTCTGAACGAACTTTGTACGAAGCGTATCTGCCACCTTTTGCAGCAGCCGAAAAAGCAGGTGTTAAAACATTTATGACTTCTTTCAACGAACTCAATGGCATCCCTGCAAGTGGTAGCAAATACTTACTTACAGACATACTTCGAAAAGAGTGGGGCTTTCGTGGATTTGTGGTAACAGATTATACTTCTATCAATGAGATGGTTCCTCACGGTTATGCAAAAGATGAAAAACACGCTGGAGAATTAGCAATTAATGCAGGGGTGGATATGGATATGCAAAGCGCAATTTATTATAATCATTTAAAAAAATCAATTGAAGAAGGATTGGTGAAAGTGGAAAAAGTGGAGGAAGCTGCTCGTCGAATTCTTCGACAAAAATTTGAATTAGGGTTATTTGACGATCCATATAAATACAGCAATACAGAAAGAGAAAAGCAAAAAATGTTTACGGCAGAGAATTTAGATTTTGCTCGAGACGTTGCCCGTAAGTCTATTGTTTTGTTAAAAAATAATAAAGTCAAAAATGCATTGATCCCGGTTTTACCTTTTCCAAAAAAACTGAAATCAATTGCTGTCATCGGGGAATTAGCTAATAGTAAAGAAGACATGCTAGGATCGTGGCATGGCTCTGGCGATGCAAAGGATTGTGTGAGTTTACTTCAAGGTATCACCACTAAAATTGGGAACTCAACAAATGTTGTTTTTGCCAAAGGATGCAATGTGGAAGGTGATGACAAAAGCGGTTTTGAAAATGCCATAAAAGCAGCCAATCAAGCAGAAGCAATTGTAATTGCCGTAGGGGAAAAATGGTGGATGAGTGGCGAAGCGGCAAGTCGCACCAATTTGGATCTGCCTGGTGTACAATTGGATTTGATCAAAGAATTAGTCAAAACTGGAAAACCACTTGTGGTCGTTTTGATGAATGGCAGACCATTGACCATTCCATGGGTGGCAGATAATGCACCAGCGATTTTGGAAACTTGGTATGCAGGTTCGCAAGGAGGAAATGCGATCGCAGATGTTTTGTTTGGAGATTATAATCCTTCGGGAAAATTGCCAATGACCTTTCCTCGTAATGTTGGACAAATTCCCATTTTTTATAATATGAAACACACGGGACGACCGCTAGCGCTAGACAACAAATACACAAGTAAATACTTAGATGTTCCTAATTCTCCTTTATTTCCTTTTGGCTTTGGATTGAGTTATACCACTTTTAAGTACTCGCCAGTTAAAGTCGATAAAACTACTTTTTCTCAAAATGAAAAAATAACGGTAAGCGTAACGCTGTCAAACACAGGGAACTATGATGGCGAAGAAGTGGTGCAACTATATTTTAGAGATTTAGTGGGTAGTGTAACTCGTCCCGTCAGGGAGTTGAAAAAATTTGAAAAAGTATTGTTACAAAAAGGAGCGTCGAAAGAAATTACCTTTTCCTTGACTGCCAATGATTTTGCTTTTTTTACACAGGACATGACTTTTAAAGCAGAAGCTGGGGCGTTTGAAATTTTTGTGGGTGGAGATTCTAATACCGAAAATAGCGTAAAAGTAACTTTGAAATAATTGGAAAACAGAGTATGCGACTTGAACTGGTAACATCTCTTATTAACTAATTTTATAAATGTAAATACCATGTTAAGAACAGAACTATATAAAATATCTTTACTCGGTTTTCTACTGTGTATCACCACCATCGGGATGGCGCAAAAGATTTCTATCTCTGGAATTGTAACTGATGTGACAGATGGAACGACGCTCATCGGTGTAAATGTTTTAGTGAAAAATACCGCTAATGGAGATGTAACTGACATAGATGGAACTTATACTATTGAGGCAGAAAAGAATGACGTTTTACAGTTTTCTTACATTGGATATAAAACATTAGAAATTTCGATTGATGGCCGAACTGAAATTAATATTCAAATGACTAGCGATTCTGAAACCCTTGATGAAATTGTCGTTGTCGGTTACGGCGTGCAAAGAAAAAGCGATTTGACAGGTGCAGTCGCAACGGTTAAGGCGGAAGAAATTAGTCGAATTCCTACTGCTTCAGTTGCCCAAGCTTTACAAGGAAAAGTTGCGGGTGTTCAAATTACGCCTGTCTCTGGAGAGCCTGGTGCAGGTGCGATAATTCGGATTCGAGGAGTAGGAACGCTCAATGATGCATCGCCACTTTTTGTAGTGGATGGAATGTTGTTGGATGATATTAATTTTTTAAATCCTAGCGATGTTGCGTCAGTAGAAATTTTAAAAGATGCTTCCGCAACTGCCATTTATGGATCACGTGGAGCGAATGGGGTGATCATCATTTCTACCAAAAAAGGAGAGATAGGAAAAGATGCTGTTTTTGAATTTTCTAGTTATTATGGTAGTCAATCTTTGGTAAAAAAAATAGATTTAGTAAACGCTCAACAGTTCGCAACACTTGCCAACGAAGTAGCAGAAAATGAAGGTACTGGTTTACCTTTTGCGGATCCTTCGATATTTGGAGAAGGTACAGATTGGCAAGATGAAATTTTCCAAACAGCACCAATGATGAACTACCAACTTGGAGTAAGTGGTGGTTCAGAAAAAATGACTTATAACGTCAGCGCAAATTATTTTAAGCAAGAAGGAATTGTGAAAGGTTCTGATTTTCAACGATTTGCCATCCGGATTAATAATCAATACAACCTAAAGAGTTGGGCGAAAATGGGGCATAATATTTCCCTGATTAGGAAAACGGCTGAAATCAATGCTAATGTTATTGCCAACGCTTATCGAGCTGACCCAACGGTGGCTGCGATTGATACTGCGGGTAATTTTGGTAATACTTCTATCCGTGCCTCGGTAGCGAATCCTACAGCACAAATAGAATATAACAATAATACTAACAAGGGTAGCCGAGTAGTCGGAAACTTATATCTCGACTTGAGCTTTTTGAAAAATTTCACCTTCCGAACCAACTTTGGATTAGACTTTGAGCAACAACAAGCCAAGAGTTTTACCCCGACTTTTTTCGTTTCTGCTATTCAGCAAAATGATGAAACCCGATTATCCTTGTACGGTGATCGCACTCAAAGTTGGTTATGGGAAAATACCATTACTTATCAAAATGAATGGACAGATCATCGCATAAATATTCTAGCTGGGATGACTGCACAAGAATTTCAATTTGAAAATTTCGGCGGATCGCGAACAGGAATACCTGGTGAATCAGAAGAATTATTTTTTCTTAGTGCAGGTGAAATTGATGGACAAACGAATTTTAATGGAGGTTTTGAATGGAGCTTATTGTCGTATTTATTTCGAACCAATTACGTCTTGAAAGATCGATATCTTTTTACAGCAAGTTTGCGGGCAGATGGTTCCTCTAAGTTTGGATCAAACAATCGTTACGGATATTTTCCTTCCGCAGCCGTAGGTTGGAATGTGATGCAAGAGGATTTTATGACTGATTTAAGTTTTATTGATCGCTTAAAATTTCGAGCAAGTTGGGGTATAATTGGAAATGAAAAAATCGGAGCTTATGCAGGTCGAGCTGTCGTCTCTTCCAACCTCAATGCTGTCTTTGGCGCGCAAGAAGCTTTGAATTTTGGTGCATCAATTATCACCTTAGCCAATCCCGAAATCAAGTGGGAAGAAACGACCCAGACTGATATTGGTTTGGAAATCGGGTTGTTGGATAACAAACTAACCGCAGAAATAGATTATTATAATCGAGTGACAGATGGCATTTTGATTGACGTTCCAATTCCTGATTATGTAGGTTCTGCGAACAATCCAGTCGTGAATGCTGCGAAGGTAAAAAATAGTGGTTTTGATTTTAATTTGACTTGGAGAGAAACGAGAGGAAAAGTTGCGTACCAATTTGGGCTAGTCGCTTCGACGGTCAATAATGAAGTTTTAGAATTGGGGGAAGGCAAATCAGAAATTTTTGGAGGTGACTTGGGAGTCGGTGGAAAGCTAGGAACTCGAACAGTTATCGGTTCGCCTATCGGATCCTATTACGGGTATATGACAGATGGTATTTTTCAAAATGAAGAAGAAATTCAAGCGAGTCCAACCATCGGAGATGAGCAACCTGGTGACCTTCGATTTGTAGATGTAAATGGTGATGGAGAAATTACAACAGATGATCGAACCAATTTAGGAAGTCCAATTCCAGATTTTATTTATGGATTTAATTTGGGTGGGGAATATGCTGGTTTAGATTTCTCGATAGAGTTCAATGGACAAAGTGGTAACAAACTCATCAATGCAAAAAAGATGGCGCGCTTTGGAACTTACAATTTTGAAACATCTTTTCTAGACCGATGGACAGGTGAAGGTACTTCCGATTCAGAACCCCGAGTAACGAATGGAGGACATAATTATAATGTCTCGGATCAATTTATTGAAGACGGTTCTTTCTTTCGATTGCGAAATATACAGTTGGGATATTCTTTACCACAACGATTATTGGAGCGAGTTCATTTAGGAAAATTTAGAGTTTACGTGAGTGCAACCAACCTGAAAACTTGGGCAAAATATAGTGGATACACCCCTGAGATTACGAGTGGTTCTGTTCTCTCTGTTGGAATTGACCAAGGAGTTTATCCTATTTCAAAAACAATTTTGGGAGGAGTAAATATTACTTTTTAAAATAAAATAAAATTTGATAGATATGAAAAATTCATTTTTTTATAAAATATTAAAAGTCAGTACAATAGGGATTTTGATTTGTGTTTTTTCCATCGGTTGTAAAAAAGATTTTTTAGAAAAAAAACCTTTGGGGCAATTAACTTCTGACAATTTTTTTGAAACAGAGGATCATGCTGTTTGGGCAACTAATGCAGTTTATGAGCAAATGCGAAATTGGGATGTACATGTTTTTTCTTTCATCGGGTTGACTGATATTATTTCTGATGATACCGATAAAGGGAGTACACCTTCTGATGGAAATTTTTTGACAGAGATAGATAACTTCACTTTTGATGCAGGAAATATTTCAGTTGGTGCAATTTGGACAGGATATTATCAAGGCATTTATCGAGCGAATATTGCTTTGGAAAATATTCCAAATATTGAAATGGACGAGAGTCTCAAAGCAAGACTTTTGAGTGAGTGTCGTTTTTTGCGTGCATATTATTATTTCAATTTAGTTCGCTGGTATGGAGATATTCCTTTGATTACAACAACGCTTGACCGAGATGATTTTACCCAATCGCGTACTTCCGCAGCCGAAGTGTATGCTCAAATTATTTCAGATTTAGAAGATGCAATGGAGGGATTACCGCTTCAACATAATGCGGTAGATAAAGGAAGAGCAACTAAAGGTGCTGCTCAAGGATTACTTTCCAAAGTGTATTTGACTTTAGGTGATTTTACAAAAAGTAGTGAGCAAGCATTAGCAGTTATTGGTTCTCAAAAATATGCTTTGCTACCAAGCTATTCCCAAATATTTACTCAAGCTGGAGAAAATTCCTCTGAAAGTTTATTGGAAGTGCAAACAGCTGCCTTCGAAACTGGAGGAGGAGGAACACAATATAATGAAGTGCAAGGTGTCCGTGGAACACCCAATTTGGGTTGGGGATTTAATCGACCAAGTGATGATTTAGTAGGAGCGTACGAATCGGGTGACCCACGACGAGAGGCAACTATTCTTTACGTCGGTGAGGTACTTCCTGATGGTTCGGCAATCGTGGAAGACAACCCAAATATTTTTAATGAACGATATAATCAAAAAGCTTGGGTACCTGCGCATAGCGGTGGAAATGGAAATGGGCCAGGGAATATTCGTTTGTTGCGCTACGCAGATATATTGTTAATTGCTGCTGAAGCGCTGAATGAAATCGGAGAAACAGATGATGCGCTCACTTATTTGAATATGGTGCGAGCAAGAGCGAGAGGACAGAGTACTTCAATATTACCTGATGTTACAATTACAGATAAAAACCTTTTGAGAGAAAAAATATGGAACGAGCGTCGAGTTGAATTGGCATTAGAACAACAGCGTTGGTTTGATTTATTGAGGCAGGGTAGAGCCGCTTCAGTAATGCAAGCAGTTGGGAAAAATTTTGAAATAGGAAAACACGAATTATTGCCATTGCCGCAATCGGAGATTGATTTGAGTGGTGGAGTATTGAGTCAGAATTCAGGGTATTGAGTTCTTTTTAATCTTTTTTAAAAGTTTCTAAGCTCGAACAGTTGGAATGCTAAATGTTGGTATCCGATTTTTTTAACCGTCTCTAGAGCTTTGCTTCTCTTATCTGTCCAATACTGCAGCTATCGAAGCTTTCTGTCAAGGTGAATTCCAACGGGTGGATTTTGCTGGAAAGCTTTATGTAGGAGAAGTTTAATGGCATTTTGGCAAACACAAGGATCAATTAGTTTCCAGAACTACAGATTATTGTAATTGGTTTTGAGGAGATGCATTTAGACGGTAGTTAAATTCTAGGTTTATCATTTTCAATATATTTTCAAATATTGAATCAGAATATTCATTAAGATGGACAATGTCAATCAAACCTCAAGACTTCTGAATTAAAAATGCATCACCTTAGCAGTTGAAAGTTCCGTATGCTGAAAAGCACCTTTCAATGAAGTGCCCGAAGGTAAAAACTGCCCAGGTGTAATTTGTGAAGTCCAATCAAAAGTATCTTTTTTCAAGGATCGTTGGCGAAATTCAAAAGGGGTGCAGGAACGATATTTTTTAAAAAGCCGATTAAAGTTGGCGACATTATTAAAGCCTGAACCATAGCATATCTGTCTAATATTCTGGTCGGTGTCCAACAACAATTTACAAGCATGCCCCAAACGCACATCAATTAAAAATTGCATAAAGCTCTTGTTCGAGTATTTCTTAAAAAAATGACTGAAAGCAGAATTACTCATATTTAACAGCGAAGCCAGATCTTTCGTTTTTATATCCTTGTTATAATTTTTTAAAATATAATTGTAGGCGATTTGAATCCGATAACCTTTGGAAGGAATTCCTTCTGGGGTAAATCCAGCACTAGCTAAAAAAGTAGTTTCTTTTGAATTAGACAGTAAATTCAATAATTGGAGAAAATTTATAATATTTAAAAAGCCATTATCCTCTGTCAGTCCAATCATTATTTCAGTTACTTTTTCGAAAGTTTTTCCATGAAATCTTATCCCTCGGGTACTGTCTTGCAAAAGCCTTTTGATTTTTCCAAATTGACTTTTTTGAAAAAACTGTGAATTAAATAATCCCATCCTAAATTGAATGGTAATGACTCGCGAGGTCACTCCATCCTGAATTTTAGATTTATCATTATCCCATTTATGGAAAAGATAAGGGCCGATAAACACGAGGTCATTCTCAGAATAAAATTCCGTGGAATCTCCTACAATGCGCGTCCCTGAATTTCCCAAAACTAAATTCAACTCAAATTCAGGATGATTATGAATCGGATAATCAAACCCATTATTAAAGGAGTCAATGATGATAAAAATATCTGATTCATTTAGGGGAGTAATTTCTTGATAGACCTGCATGGTGCTTTTTTTACTTATGAAATTATCAACAACAAGAACTTGCTTAGCGAACATTAATTTAAAGAGCTTTGAGTGTCTTCTGCAAACAAGATAGCAATAAACTTCACTTTGTATCACATATTCGCGGAATAGTATCAAATACATAACGATAATAGAAATAAGTTTACAAAAAGAATTGATCCACATTTTAAAGTTGAAAAAACAAATACAATGAAAGGACAGTTTTACAAAACTATAAACCTACCAAGAAATGATTCAAAAATAAATGTATCATTTCTGAGAAAAATCAGTCAATGGTTTTTTCTAATTCTATTTTTATTTTCATTCCAACCTTCTTTTGCACAAAATTCTTCCATAATTGTTACGGGAACAATTACTTCTGCAGATGGGGAAACGATCATTGGTGGGAGTGTAATTGAAGTAGGAACTAATCTAGGTACGACCACCGATGTAGATGGTCGATATTCACTTTCCGTTGCTCCCGATGCGACTTTAAACTTTTCTTACATTGGTTATAAAACTCAGGAAGTGCTGGTTCAAGGGAGAACAGTTATTGACTTGGTGATGCAAGAGGATACTAAAATATTAGA
>CAJQQY010000132.1 GCA_905480595.1 uncultured Saprospiraceae bacterium
AGCTCCGGTGACAATACTTTCGCTGGGCAGTGGATCAGCAAGGTGTTTTGGAATTTCTTCCATTCCTAAATTTGGGACAGCCGTATCGGCTTCACTAAACATCTTAAACACAAAATCAAACATTCTGCGACTGGTCTTCAGCTCAGATTCCAGAAAAATGCCCGTAAAAAATGGTTGGAAAAAATGACGAATAATTTGGTCGCTGAATCCATAATCTTGAGAAAGAGCTTCTAGAGTTGAGACTTCCTTTTGCGCAAAAATCTCCTCCAAAGACATTCCTGACAATCGATTCTTAAGCGTCCAAATTTTAAGCTTGTCTCGGAGGTTTCCAGCATTAGAAAATAGTGTCGGAAACAAACTCCCAATATCTCGCATTGGATCTCCCAATTGGTCTTTTGATCCATCCGGATAGAGTAGAAGTGCGCCAGGATTGAAAGACTGGAGATGTAAAGACGAATAATCTAACCATCGTTTAACTTCAGGATATGCTGTCAATAACACTTGAAAACCATGATCAAGTCGAAATCCGTCAATTAGGTCAGTTTTTACACGACCGCCAATTCGATCTGATCCTTCCAGTAACAGAAAGTCAATACCTTTTTGATGAAGTTGTCTTGCAGCTGTAAGGCCGGATATTCCGCCTCCTATAATGATTACGCGTGGTTTCATACTGAGTGGATTTGATTATAACTAAACCGATCATGACCCAATAAAGTTTAAGTTGGTCACTGAGTGTCATGCATTATGCTAATCACAGAAACAGTCTTTTTCTCCTTACTTTACTAATTTGAAAACATCGATAGTGAAATCACAGGTAACGGATAATTCACTTTTGGTGGTAATGTTTTCTAATCGCTCTATACCTGTACTCCAATAATAGGGTGTCATTTTTAAAAGAGAGAGCACCGATTCCTTGCTTTTTAAAGCTATTTTAAAAGTTGTTCTTTTTGTGACGTGATGCCCGAATAAAGGAGTCATCTGCTCAATTGCGGAAGATGCGTGCGGCCTAAAGGAATCGTAGATTAATTCTGCAATTTCACGCAAGTGATTAGGAGCGGGACTTACAATGATCACGTAGCCTTGTTTGGATAAAATACGCTTAAATTCTTCCTCCATAACGGGCGAAAAAACAGATAGAATGAGGTCAGTACTGCTGTCGGCAATAGGTAAATTGTATATCGAGCTAACGAAGTAGAAATTGTCTTTATACTTATTGGCAGCATTTTTTACCGCGTATTTAGAAATATCCGTACCCAATACTTCTGTTTCTAAACCAGGTAAGTTTTTTAGTGCTTTTTCAGAATAATAGCCTTCTCCACAGCCGGCATCAAATGCAATGATACTCTTGCTTGCAAAGGACATCTCATCAGTAATAAGCGTCTTAATGCTTTCTATAAGAGGGTCGTAAAACCCAAGTTCTAAAAAGCTTCTTCTGGCCGCAATCATCATTTGATTGTCGCCTGGATCTTTAGATTTTTTTTGATTTACAGGTAGCAAGTTTAAATACCCCTGCTTGGCTATGTCAAAAGAGTGGTTGTTTTCACAGGTGAATGTCTTTTCTTTAGAATTCGATAAAGGACTTTTGCAATAAGGACAGATTATTATAGACATTGGGGTAGGCAAATAGGCTCTTTAGACTTTAAGTAATTTGTATTTGGTGATTTTCAGCAAATTAGATTCATGTTGTCAATCTTTATCTTTTTTGTGCTTGACTTAGGCACCTAAAAATTCAAAATGTTTGTCCATTTTAAAATATACATGATGAGCAAGGTAATTGCTGTACTAGTGTAAGCCACAACTTGCCAATAAACAAGCCCAGTTCCTTCTTTAAGATAACCTCTTGTAAGTCTCCATAAAATAACAATGAGTATTAAAATTAGGGATATTGCTATCAACCAAGTTTTTGCCATTTGACTAATATTTGATTTGTTTGCGTTGTTTCTTCAGTTTAAAATGTCGTGCAACGGGCGGGTGGTTATTGAAAGTACAAAATATCCTTTTTTAGTTTCAAGCCGGCATCAGCTATAGGCGATGTTGGGCACCGTTTTTTTAATTGACGAATGTTTCTTGAATAACCGATTTACACTTTTCAATCTCGTCTTTTGATAATAATTGTGATTGGCAAGTCCAAGATTTCCGTTAAGCAGGGTGAATTTATTATCCCCTGACATATATTTTATCAGATTAGATTCTATATCAAGAGTAGCAGATTTGTTGAATTTTTCACTTGTGATTAAATGGACAGATGTGAGTTTACTTTTAGTCTTATGTTTTAAGTGAGTTCCCATTCTAGAGTATGCATCAGTTGTTTCACCAACATAAGCTGTTTTGGAATCGCCATCACTTAAAATGTAAACTAGGGGCCAAAGGTCTTTAGCAAAATGATTTGTGCTGAAATCTTCAAATAGACTATTTTCAAAGTCGTAATGATTTATTTTTACTTGAGTCTGAATCATTAAAGCTCGTTATATTTTTTCGCAGTTCCTTTAGCTTTTTCCACTGGATATTTTTCTTCGTTCTTTTTGATTTTGTCAAACAGGATATCTTTAACATCAAATCCATATTTTTCAGCTAACAGAAGAGAATAAGCAAGAACATCAGCTAATTCTTCTTTTACTTTCTCTTTATCTGCTTCTTCATGAGATTTCCATAAGAAGTTTTCTAAAAGTTCACCTGCCTCAATATTAAGAGCAACAGCGAGATCTTTAGGATTGTGAAACTGTTCCCAGTCTCTTTCATTTCTGAATTTAATCAGAGCTTCAGTTATTTCTTTTATGTCACTCATATTTTGTTCTTCTTAATGAAACACAACGTTTGGATATCTGGCGTAGACCGAATCCAGCTATCATCTAAGAACAAGATAATCAATTTGACCGAATATTAAACTAAATTAGCGCAAGGTCTATGATCATGATTATCCCTTGTTACCCATAGTTTTTCATCTAGATTTGAACTGTGAAATTAACATCAGCCTTCATTGCATTGAAAACTCTTATTATAGTTTCAACGGTTACATTTTTAGTGTTATTTTCTAATCTTGAAATTTGAGCTTTTTTTACTCCAATTAAAGAGCCTAATTCTTGTTGTGTTAAATTTCGATCTTTTCTAACGGTTTTTATCATATCACCAATTAGTTCAGTCTTTAGCTCAAACTCATAAAGATCACGTTCAGTAGTTCCTTTAGCGCCTATCAGTAAATCTTCAGCTTCAGATAGTTTATATGTTTTCATGATATTAATTTTCTAAATATTTTTGACGTATTTTTTCAGCTTTATCTATCTCCTTTTTTGCTATTTTATCAGTTTTCTTCTTAAAACCATGAGTTGCAATAACCAATTTCTGACTTTCGTTTCTTTTATCCCAAAATGCTAATAAGCGAAATTGAATTCCAAGGTATGTTGTTCTAAACTCCCAAATATTTTTGTTTAATTTTTTTAACAACTTGGGGTCGTTGACAAATCTCGATCTATTTATATTTTGAAATATTTTCTTCCGAACTTTTAGATCCTGTTTTTTTATGAATTTAAAAGCTTCTTCTAATAATTCAACCTCGAATTTACTATCCATAGTAGTTTACATATAAGTATACATATCAAACTTACAAATAGTTTCATTAAATGTAAACTAAATGATAGATTAAATTTCTAATATTTGAAGCTAGATTATGTAGAACCTTCTTAAATTATGGG
>CAJQQY010000133.1 GCA_905480595.1 uncultured Saprospiraceae bacterium
ATCAAAATGAAGAACTAATTCTCCGTGGTTCTCATTCTTCAAAAGATGAAAAAAGAACTCAAAAAGAGATTGTAAATATTTCTTCATTAATTACTTGGTTAGATTTTTCAGAAGAAAAAATTTCTTTAGAAAAAGAAGAAAAAGTTTGGACGCCACCTACTCCGAAAAAAGGTCGATTCTCTATTGGAGTTTATGGTGGAGTAAATTATACTCATAGAACTTTAGCAGAAAAAAGAGATGAGGCAAGTTTATTGTTAAGCAATCGAGAGACTTACGAAACACCTTTGGAGACGTCTCAAATTGGAGTAAATTTTTCTTATAAAATTCTAAATAAAGAAAAATATAATCTAGAAATCACTTCAGGTTTACAACTCACTTCAATTACTGAACGATATAAAAACTATAAAAATATTGAATCAGTTTCTGATGTTTTAGGTGTCCAATATTTAAGTTATGGATTAGGAACTGAACCAATCGAAATTATGGGTTGGATTACTGAAACGACTACTACGGAATACCGAAAAGAAATTTACAATACATATCGAATGATTGATATTCCTCTTTTGATTAGCTACAATCGTTCTGTTGGAGAAAAATGGCAAGTGGGAATTCAAGGTGGAATTTTCGCAAATCTGTCATTGAAAACGGAGGGAATTATTCCAAATTCGAGTTTGAGCGATGTTAATTTAGAAGACGATGAATTCAATATTTTTAGATCAAATGTTGGATTGAGTTATCACTTGGGATTTAATATTAAAAGGGAATTATCGAAACGTTGGGAATTGAATATTTCTCCAGCGGTGAGGTATTTTGGCAATGACTTCGCTAATGATAATTATGAGCTGTCGCAGAAGTATGTGTTGATTGGAGGGAATGTTGGGATTAATTATCGGTTTTAATTTTTTGCCACAGACTTGAACTGACTTTTTATGACTTTCCGCAGATAGTCTGTGAAAGGTCATAACAAAGTCAGTTCAAGTCTGTGGCAAAAAATTAAAAGTACTGCCCAATCCCCAAAACAAACCCTCGCTGATTTTTATTAAAAACATCCACGCCATAATCCACTCTCAAAATCGCATCATAAATTCGCTTGTAAATCACTCGAAATCCAACTCCCACAAACTCTCGCAACTCTGCCCTACTCAACAACTCATCAAGCTGACCACCAGGAGTTCGCCAATTTCCCAAATCAGTAAAAACTACTCCTTGCACCGCCCAATTATTCAAATCTAAAAAAGTGTGTCTATACTCTATATTTAAAATAGCTTGCGCTGTTCCCCGTTCAATTCGATTTCCAGAACCTCTTAAATTTACTCGGCTATCCACCACAAAAGGTGCGAAGGGAGAATTATTATTAGTGGAAATCCCAAATCGGCTTCGTATTGCTAAGTTTCCATTTCTACCAAAACGTTGGAATTTTTTTCCCTCCAAAATCAAACTATTAAAAAACGAATTATCATCAATATTAAAAACCGTTTGCCAAATTCCACGGGCAGCCCAACCACTTAAATAGAAATCGTAATAATCTAAATAATTATGAATGTACTCCACCTTAGAAGAAAGTTTTGGCTGCACTAAATCATTTGGGCCAGGAGGGTTATCCAAGACTTGGGACTCACTTTTATGATACGTTTCTCGAAAAAAATTACCACCCAATTCTAGTCGTTTTCTAAATCCAAAATTCCGAATAACAGTTACTCCCAAACTTAAATTATCATAATCATAATCGACCGCACCTTCTGGAAAGAATAACGGTTCTCTCGATCTCCATTGCAAAAGATTAAATGCTAAGCCCCATTTTCGATTTAAAAATGGAATTTTATAAAATATTTGACCACCATGTCTACCATCTGTGTTTTGATAAAAAGCTAGAAATTGGTGTCCTCTCCCCAACCAATTAAAATCAATAAATCCTGCTTGAAACCAAACATTGTCTTTGATTCCTCCAAAATTTAAAATGGGCAAAAGTGTTTTTTTCTCCTGTAATTGGAATGTGATTTTTACTTTTTGATTGGCTAGCGAATCGACTTGAGCAGCTACTTTTTGATTGGTGCCCACATTCCAAAGTTGTTGAATATCGTTTTGTAAATGTATTGTTAGAAACTCCTCCCCTTTGCGGAGTTTTAAAAATTGACGCAGGTAATTCTCTTTAGTTTTTTCTAAACCTTCAAACTCAATAGCTTCAACTGTCCAAATTCCTTCCTGTGAAAAAAGAAAAGTAGCACCCAAAAATGTAAAAAGAAAAAGAATTAATATTTTTCTCAAAGTCGAAAATTGCATTAAAAAAAACGCAAAGATACGCTTTCGAGATTTTAAAGGCTAGATTTTTTTGCATTCAAAATGACAAATACAATGGCAATCAAAAAAGAAAATAATTCCCCAAACTATCTTGAAAGAAAAATTTAAATCAATGAAAGGAAAACTTCTAATTAAAAGGAAAGCCAAAACTCCCCTTTAAGGGTCGGGGTTCAAAATGTCTCCATCTGCAAACTAATCTTTGTCTTCGTCAACTCTATCTTTTTCCTCATCCGATTAAAATACCACGAACGTTGTTTCTCTCCTTGGACACTCATCAAAATAGACTTAGATTTTATTTTTTCAAAAAACGAATAAGTAAAATCACACATACGTTGATCATTGATTTTCAGAAAATTAGGATTAGTGTAACTTGAATAAACAGCTTTCCCAGCAACGGTATCAAAGAGAATGGTATTATTAGAATAAACCATTTCATTATGATATAATTTGATCTCTCCACCCTTGATTTCTTGTGATTGGCCAGGCAAAAATTTATACCCTAATTTCGCTGTCGTTTCCATATGATTTGCCAAATCATCCAATCTTTTACATAGTGTCATCGCATCCTCCAGATTAGAAAAATGGCCACTATTCACATGATACTCAATTTGATTTAGCGTGTTATCCAAAATGTCGGTACTCCACAATTCTGTGCTTGGAAGTTTGACATAATACTTCAACATATCTTGCGCCATTTCCATTCCATGTGGACCGATTACGTTGAAGTTAAATTTCATATCATCTAAATAATCAAACATCCAAACCGCTCGCCCCCAAATGTAAATTTTGAATTGAAGAATTTCGGGAAAGTAAAAATAAACAAACAGCGGCACATCAGAAGTCGCGTAATACATACTCGTATTAGGCAAGTGTTGCACCTTCCCCATCAACTTATGGATACCTTCCAAATAGTCTGAAACGTTTTTAATTTCTTTGGTAAAAGGATTAAAACTACAAAAAACCGTATTCGCATCTTCAAAAACATAAGCATCCAAAGACAAATTAAACTTCTGAGCCAATGCCGCTAATTCATCAGGTGCCAAAAGCGTATCACCTCGCAATCGACGATAAACGGCATCCTTTCCTACTCCAAATAAATTGGTGAGTTCTTCTACTGCTATTGATTTTTTTGGAAATTTGGAGAGCACATCTTCGAAGAGTTGGTCTTGTAAAGTTTTATTCATTTTAATTTTTATTGTCTTTGTAGTAGTTGTTAGGTTATTCTTAGGGACTAAATTTAGGTAAAAAAGTTGAAAGAGATAAACTCAAAAAATGTTATAAAACACTCACCTTTTCAAGGTATGATTTTTCACTAAACAACGAAATAGAAACAATAAAAATTAAAATCTTCCCGCCCCTTTTTACAAATGCCCTTTCCGTAGATTGCGAGTACGATTCTTCCATGAAGATATTTACATTGTCAGGCAAAAATCATTTCCAAAAAAATATTTTAGAAGAGTACAATGACCTAAATCTGTCTAAGGAATGCGAACTAAATAACTTACGATTCTTGAGCGGATATTTTCACCCTTATTTTTCACTTTATTTCCTTGAAAAAATCAACATTTATTCAGGAAATAAAGCCAAAACTGAACACAAAATCTCTCTCTCAAAAACCGCAACTTATTTAATTCGCATTCCTAATCTCGATAATGGAATCTATTTCATACAGCTTTTCGATAACAAGGGGCATCCTTTAATCGTTAAGAAACTAATCAAAATTAAATAACATTATATGAAATATATATTTCTACTTTTTACACTCCCCTTTTTTTTTCAAACCAATGAGGGTATTGAATGGATTACTCCAGTCGAACATGACTTTGGAGATATTTTCCACAAAGAACCTGCGGAGTTTCATTTTGAATTTAAAAATACTAGCGGTGATTCTATCCTTATCGACAATGTCCGAACGACTTGTGGTTGCACCACTCCCGATTGGACTTGGGATCCAATTCCGCCAGATTCAACTAGTCAAATAAAAGTGGTTTTTGATGCTAAAAAGAAAGGCTATTTTAAAAAGAAAATAAAAGTCTACTTTAGCAATCAAAAAAAAGGAACTACATTAAAAATTAAAGGATATGTTGAAACGCTTGATTAATGAATCGTTGGACTTTTTACGTTGGACCTTTCACGAACCCTACAACGTAAAACGTTTAACGTCCAACTTTTTCATCCTCTTATTTCTTCTACTTTCTCAAAATACAAGTATGGCTCAATCAAAAGCAAAGTTAATTTACTTCGGTGATCCGATGTGTTCATGGTGTTATGGTTTTTCTCCTGAAATGTCAAAGGCGTTGGATTCTCTTTCGGAAGAGGTTGATTTCCAATTAGTTATGGGTGGTCTTCGTCCTTATAATACTGAAACGATGGCTGATCTTGGCGATTTTTTACAACATCATTGGGAAGATGTCAACAAGCGAAGTGGACAACCTTTTAGCTATGAAATTTTAAAAGATAAAACGTTTGTTTACGATACGGAACCTGCTTGTCGAGCGGTAGTTTTGATGCGAGAATTAAAACCAGCATCTGAATTTGATTTTTTTAAGAAAGTACAAACTGAGTTTTACAAAGAAAATAAAAATACTAATCTGACTGAAACCTTTGCTGAATTGGCAAAGGAATATGGTTTGGATAAAACGGAGTTTGCGAAAAAATTTGAGTCTGAGGAATTTAAGGAAAAAGTAAAAAAGGATTTTACTTATTCTCAAAATGTTGGTGTTCGGAGTTTCCCAACTATAGTTTTGCAAAATGGAGATGATATGTATTTGGTCGCTCAGGGATATGTTGAAGCGGAAGCGATTATTGAAAAATGTGAGAAGATTCTAGCTGAGAAGAAATAATCTTTTTTAAACTAAAGAAAGGGATTTAAAAAACATACTAAGCCCACAATGCAGAAAACTTATATGTTCTTAAATGTCTTATATGGTTCAAATCCCCTTACCTGTCGAAAAAAACTCATCACTCTTCCACATTAAGAAAACCATAACATTTTCTAATTCACTTTTTAATTTATCTTTGCGGGATTGAAAAAATGAAAATTTGGAACATCAACCTACATTTTTCGTTTTCATCAAAGAAATAATTGAAATTTTTATTTAAAAAATCAAACAGAAAGAACTGTGAGTATTTTAATTTTTTTCCTAATTACCTATTTGTTGACTTGCTTTACAATGCAAAAATTATTTGAGAAAGCAGGTGTAGAAGCTAAGAAAGCATGGATTCCAGGAGTCAACTTTGTTGAGTGGTGCAAAATTGTTGGTCAAAAACCAACTCATGCATTATGGTTACTTTTTCCAATTGTCAATTTTTTCATCTGGGCGGGACTTTGTGTAGACATGGTTCGATCATTTGGAAAACATGATTTTGGATCAGCAGCATTGGCTGTAATTTTTGCGCCTTATATTTTTTGGAAAATAGGAAATGAAAAAAATTCGAAATATGAAGGTCCAGTTTTAGAACAGGAGAAAGAATATTTCGCACAAATCCAATCTGCGATTGAGTCAAAAGACAATTTCAAACTTCAAAAATTACGTACTAAAAATCCATATCAAAAAGGACCAATTCGAGAATGGGCAGAGGCAATTGTTTTTGCTGTTTTTGCAGCAGCATTTATTCGAATGTTTTTGATTGAGGCTTATGTAATTCCAACACCTTCGATGGAAGGATCACTTTTAGTAGGTGATTTTATGTTTGTGAGCAAAGCACATTATGGTATCCGTACTCCGATGACGGTGGCGATGATTCCGCTATTGCACAATACAATTCCATACTTGAATACAGAGTCTTATTTAAGATCTCCAAGTTTGGGATATCATCGATTACCAGCTATTGCAAAAATCAAAAACAATGATCCAATAGTATTTAATTACCCAGAAGGTGATAGTGTGTATTTTGCCACTTCACGTTCACCAAGAGCCATTTGGACAAAAGAAGATTTACGCAGAGATAGCAATAAAAAAAGTTTTGTCAAAGGTGCTAAAGTGAGAGTCCGTCCTATTGATAAAAGAGATCATTATATCAAAAGATGTATTGGAATTCCAGGGGACAAATTGGAAATAAAAGCAGGATCTGTATTTATTAATGATGAAGAATTACCTACTTCTCCGACTATTCAATTCAAATATATCATTTCAAATATTGAAAACCTTAACTATAAAAAATTAGATGAGATTGGAATAACTAGTTCTACTCGTCAAAATCCAAATACATTTTCTGACGTTGATGGAGTCAATGCATCTAGAAAATCTTGTGTGATGGATTTAAGTGCTGAACAAAAAGCAAAAATCCAAGAATGGTATCCTAAAGCAACTTTCCTAAAATATGAGGCAAAACCAAATCCTCAAAATCCAGGAGCCGTATTTCCACATGATGCTAGATATTTTCCAGATTGGACTATTGATAATTTTGGTCCAATTACGATTCCGAAAAAAGGAGAAACAATTCCTTTGAAAAAAGAAACGATCTCACTTTACCGTCGAATCATTTCTAATTATGAAAAAAATACTTTGGTAGAAAAGAACGGTACTTTTACCATCAATGGACAACCAGCAACTGAATATACTTTCCAACAAGATTATTTTTGGGGAATGGGAGACAATCGTCATGCTTCTGAAGATTGTCGATATTTTGGATTTATTCCAGAAGATCATATTGTTGGAAAACCACTTTTCATTTGGTTCTCTACAAAGAATGGAAACATGAGAAACGGTATCAATTGGAACCGAATTTTCTCAGGTGCTCATAAAATGTAATTGTATTAACTGCAACTAGCCATTTTTTCGAAAACCCTTTTGTGACTTAAATCGCAAAAGGGTTTTTTCATTTAAGTTTTAGAAAATTTTGATTTGAATTTCCATTTTGATTTTGATTTTAATTGATTAATTTTAACCACACAATCTAATCAATACCGTATATGTTACAAGCCATTATCGATTTTTTTAAGAACCTTTTTTCCTCTTTCTCTGGTGGAAAAAAAGAAACTCCCCCTACCAAGACTTCTGCTCCAGTTGAAGAGGTACCAACCACAGAAGATGCTCTACCTGAAATAGTGGATGTAGAACCTCAAGATGGAGCAGATATGCCACTAGAAGATCTAGAAGAAGATGTAGTTCTGGTTGATGTAGAAGTGGAAGTTCCTGCTGTCGAAGAACCACCTAAAGACACCTCAGAACCAAATCAACCTACCAATAATGAAACTTCAACAGAACCTGATCTTCCAAAAGAAACTACTCCTGCACATACTCCTCGTTACCTTTGGATTTTAGATAATGGTCATGGAAATAAAACAAAAGGCAAGCGTTCACCAAAGTGGGAAGATGGAAAACAATTATTAGAATATGAGTTTAATCGAGCTATCGTTAAAAAAATGATGGAATCGCTCGAAGCTAAAGGGGTAAAATATCACAACCTCGTTCCCGAAGAAAATGTAGGTAATATTTTGAAAAAAAGAGTGGCTCGTGCTAATGCTTTGAACGCAAAATCAGAATTTCCAACTGTTTATATTTCTATTCATTCTAATGCTGGTCCAGAAGATCAGCCAGGGAATTGGTCATCTGCAGAAGGTATTGAAACATGGTATTTTAGAACTAGTCTGAACGGTAGAAAGATTGCCAAGATTTTCCAAAAACACTTGATTTATAATACTAATTGGGTGAATCGAAATGCAAGAACAGGTATGGCTTTTTACGTTTTGAAACATACTTCGATGCCTGCTATCTTAACAGAGAATGGGTTTTTTAATAATAAAAAAGAAGGGCGAAAATTACTCGAAGAGGAAACTCGACAACTCATTGCAGATGCTCATGTGAATGCGATTATGGAAATTGAAAAATATGGATTTAAAGGTTTTCAAGGATAATAATATGGCTACAGACAAGGTGACTCGAAGTCACCTTGTCTGTTAGTTTTTTTGATAAACAAATATTGAAACATGAGAAAAACCGTTATTGTATTCACTCTTATTTTTTGTTGGAATACAGCTTCCGCTCAATTACCCAACACAAATATTTATCTTTTTCAAATGGAACAACAAGGCGATAGTTCGTTCCTTTTTAATAATCCACAATTCCTAACCAACTTCAATTCCAAAGGATATAATAATCAACCTTCGTTTATTTCAAATGATGAAATCTATTTTTCAATGGGTTCAACTTCGGAAAATTCGCAAACGGATATTGTTTCTTTGAATTTGAGATCTCTGGTAAAAACGCGAGTCACTCAATCTGATGATCGAGAGTACTCTCCTACTCCACTTTTAGAACCCTACTATTTTAGTTGTGTTCGACAGGAAGCAGATGGAAGAAACACTCAACGACTTTGGTTTTTTCCAACAGATAGATCGAGTAATGGAAGACCTCTTTTACCGGTGCAAACCAATGTTGGATATCATTGTTGGTTGAAAGATGAAATGGTCGCACTTTTCATTGTTGGCGACCCTAACAAATTAGCTATTGCCAATACTTTGGATAAAAGTGTGGTCACCTTGACTTCTAATATTGGAAGATGTTTACAGCGATTACCAAATGGCAATTTGGCATTTATTCACAAATCGACAGAAACGAATTGGAAAATCAAAGAATTAGATGTCAATACCATGCGAAGCAAAACAATTGTTTCATCAGTTCCACAAAGTGAAGATTTTGTCGTGCTTCCAAACAATACTTTTTTGATGGCTAAAGGCAGTAAATTATTCAAATACAAAGTGGGTTGGGATACCCAATGGTTAGAGGTAGCTGATTTTGGAAAACATAATTTGAAAAATATTACTCGAATGGCGATTAGTAAAAATGGAAAAATCGCACTTGTTGATGTGAAATAATTTTGCTCTTTAGCCGTGACACGGTTTGGAACCGTGCCACGGCTAACTGCTAATTTTGAAAAATTAAAATATCATGAAAAATCTCTTTCTCTTCCTTCTTCTAACTATCCCTTTCCTAACTTTCGCACAAAGTAAAAGAGCCTACAAAAAAGAAGTCAAAAAATTCCGAAAGCATTATAAACAAGAATTCTTAGATGAAGCTCGCTCGCCTTTTTACAATGATAAAAAAGGCATGAAGGATATGCGATTTTATAAAGCAAAAAGAAAATATAAATTGCCTGCCACTTTTAAAAGAACGCCTGAAGCTATTCCTTTTAAGATGTCAACATACTCTGGCAATACTCAAGATTATGTTTTATACGGAATTGCAACCGTTGATTTGGACGGCAAGAAAGTAGATGTTCACATTTACCAAAGTTTAAGATTACGAGAAATGGAAGAGTATAAAGATCATCTTTTTATTCCTTTCAATGATTTGACTAATGACGAATCTACTTATGGTGGAGGAAGATATATTGATCTAGAAAAGAGTGACATCAAAGATGATAAAGTTGTGATTGATTTTAACCGATGCTACAATCCCTGGTGTGCATTTAGTGATGGATACAATTGTCCTGTGCCGCCGAAGGAGAATCATTTTGAGGTAAAAATTGAAGCGGGGGAAAAGATGTTTGTGGGGAAAAAGAAAAAATAAGTTGTAGGGTTGTTTGCTAAAAAAAGAAAGCTGAAATCTCGATAGAGATTTCAGCTTTTTTATTTTAATCTAAGAAATCAAATTATTGTTTTGTTGCTTCTATTGTACATGTCCCATTAAGAACATCATCTGTCAACATATTCCCATTGAATATAATAGATCCCGTTATGCTTACTGATGGTAAACTATATGTCATAGTTGCACAATCAAACGATAACGTCCCTGTTCCCGGAACATTTGTTCCATCAATTGCTACAGCTATAACATCTATAGCCGTGTCTGTGGATCCTTTACTGAAAACATAAGATGTATAATCACATATGCCAGTTACATTAGTGACATTCCAAGTTCCAATGATATCTTCACTACAATGAGTCCCACAATCTACACCTGAATATCCAGTTGAGCAATCACAAGTACCATCAAGGCAAATCCCATCATTCAAACAAGTAACTCCTTCACATGGATCATCCTCACATGATTGAAAAAGAGCCATAGTAAAAATTAACGCTAACACAGATAAAAATTTAATAGATTTCATTTCATTTAGATTTTAAAAGTTAGTGCTTACTCTTTTTTGGATTTTCAGCTTGCTCCTTCCTTGAAAGTAAAGATAGAATTTGTTCCTCGCTTGAATATCTTTTAATTGAATTATTCTTGATGATTTTTCTCAATAAAAAAGCTGAAACCTCTTTCGAAATTCCAGCTTTTAATTAGAAAACTAAATTATTGCTTTTTAGCTTTCTTATTCGTCTTGACCTTAGTACTCAAATTCAAATCCATTGCAGCTTTTGCACTCATGATTTCCATGAAATCTAATCCTGCATTTCCACCGCTGCCACCGCCAGTTTGGAACTTAGGAACTAAGTCACCTTTGTAATTTTGGAAAGCATTAGCCCACAACCCTTGCACTTCTTTATACGCTTCCAATTTTTTATCTAAGGCTCCATCTGCAGCCATAACTTTCTGCTTAGCATAAGCTTCAGCCTCAGCTAACGCTTTGATTTTTTGAGCTTCCAATTTTGCTGCATCTAAAGCAATTTTTTGTTTCAATAAATCCTTCTCAGCCAATTTTACTTGCGTCTCCGCTTGTACCACTTGCTGAGTTTGTACTTGCTTCTCTTCGTATTCTATTGTAACTAATTGTCGGCGTCCTTCCGCTTCCGCAGTCATTGCTTCCTGCTGAGCTGTGACTAAGTTTTGCTTCGAAACTGACTCTCGAGTACTTGCCTCAATTTTCTTTTTCAACTTTTCATCTACTTGAGATTCGTAGTCGACATTTTCAATCGTAGCGCTTGCAATCGAGATTCCAAACACCTTCAAATCAGACTCTTTTCTAACACTCTCTCCATTCTTGTTTACTCTAATTTTATTCGCATAAATTCTTTTGTTCTCCCCTGTCAATGTATCCTTAGAAAAGGTTTCTTGAATATCCAAAATGAATAATCCATCCTCTAATTGATCCTGAAAATACTGCGATAATTGCGCTCTACCTCCAGAATAATGTTGCTCCGAATCCATCAACTGTGCTGAGTTTTTTAAACACTCAATCGTAAAAGGTGCTAAACCTTTCATTGCAATATATTCGCGGTTAACGTACTCAGAATGAAGCATTAACATATCTGATTCTACATCAGGTAATCGAAATCTTACGACTGTTTGTGCGTAAGCTTCGGTAGCATCATTGAATCGAATCAAGATTGATTTTGCATCAATAGTTGAGCCTGTATTTTCGCCACCTCGATGACTAATCGTGATAACATTTGGGTAAGTGGTAATTTTAGATCCAGGGAATTTAAAATAAACACCGTTGTTAAAAATTACATACTTTTTACCTGTTGGGGTTTCGACGATTTCTCGATATCCCATATCATTATATCCGAAAGGGTTAACGAGTAGGAACATGATGATTGCAAATAAAGCAGCCATTCCATAAATAATGAATTTGCCATTTATTTTTTCCATAACTTAAATTTTTTGATTAGTTAATAATTTGTTTTGAACACTTATAAATTGTGACTTTAATTGAGGAAATTAAATAAATCACGACCTGACAAGAGAAATCTTAGATAAACGTTAATAAAATTAAATTTTATTAACGTTTGACTAAAATAGATGCCATTATATAAGGTATCATTCAATTTTAGTAAAGAATATTTGGATATGAATTTTAAAACCTTGAATATTTTGGAAAAATATTTTCCCCATCTTTGAGTTAAGTTTTTTTTAAAATTGATACTAAAAAAATGCAGCATTTCGTCACCGATCAAATGAAACGGAAAGTAAAAATCCCGTCTCAACCCAAGAGAATCATTTCCCTCGTTCCTTCCCAAACGGAATTGCTTTTTTATTTAGGACTCGATGTAGAAGTGGTTGGGATAACAAAATTTTGTGTTCATCCTCACGTTATGTTTAAGTCAAAACCAAGAGTCGGTGGGACTAAAAAGTATAATTTTGAAAAAATAAAAACACTCAAACCTGATTTGATTATTGGAAACAAAGAAGAAAATGATCAAACTCAAATTGAATTTTTGGAAAAAGAATATCCCGTTTGGATGAGTGATATTTTCAATTTGGAAGATGCTTTGGAGATGATTTTGGAAATAGGAAAAATTGTAAATCGAAAATCAGAAGCTGAGATTTTAATTAAAAAAATAACAGATTCATTCCAACATTGCGAGCAAGTGATTCGACAGTTTATTCATCGACCAAGAGTCGCATATCTTATTTGGAAAAATCCAACAATGGTCGCGGCAAGTCAAACTTTTATTAATGAGATGTTGGAAATAGCGGGTTTTGAAAATATCTTTGTAACTGAATCTCGTTATCCTCAAATCTCTGATACACAATTGGCGGCAGCACGACCTGAGGTAATTTTACTTTCATCTGAACCCTTCCCGTTTAAAGAAAAGCACGTTAAAGAAATACAGGCTATTTGTCCTAATGCAGAGATTAAATTAGTGGATGGAGAGATATTTTCGTGGTATGGAAATCGCTTATTATTAGCTGGACCTTATTTTGAAGAATTGAGGTTAAGTTTTGAAAATATTAACAAAAAAACAATACAAGCACCTGACAGTCAATAACTTATATATTTTGTTATTAAATTTTAAGAAATTAAAAATTAAGAAATATGAAATCCCTTTGGACGATTCTTTTTATCATTATAACCTTTCCTCTTTTTTCCCAAAAAGAGAATTCATCCCTTCGATACATTCCAAACGAATTTATCATCCAATTAGAAAAAGGAACTAACACGGCTGCTTTTTTCCAAAAAATAAAAACTCAATGGGGAGAATCAGGCGTAACTTTCGAAAAAGAACATCGGCTTTCTGAAAAACTAAATCTGTATTTTTTAAAATCAAAAACAGATCTCCAAGATGTAAATACATTGTTAGAAAATCTAACCAAACTACCTGAGATTAAAATTGCTGGTCAAAACTTCCAATTACAACCAAGAGAAAAAATTCCAAACGACCCAATGTTTACCAATCAATGGGACATGGAAATGATCAATGCTCCTGAAGTTTGGGAAACAACAACAGGAGGAGTAACCGCTCTAGGAGATACTATTGTTGTAGCAATGATGGAGAGTGGTGATTGGCGACATGATGACCTGATTGATAATGTTTGGATCAATTGGAATGAAATAAATAATGATGGAATTGATAATGATGAAAATGGTTATATCGATGATTATTTAGGATGGAATGTCGTTGATTCTTCGGACTTGATTGGATCTGATTTTCAGGGTCATGGTATTCGAGTAGGAGGAATTATCGGGGCAAGAGGTGACAATGAAATGGGAATTGCAGGTGTCAATTGGAATGTAAAAATAATGTGGGTGCAAAATAATTTACTTATATCAAAAATCATCGAAGGTTACGAATATGTTTATCAAAACAGAAAATTGTATAATGAAACAAATGGTGCAAAAGGTGCATTTATAGTCACTTCTAATGGATCATTTGGCATTGATGGCGATAGTCCGGATTATCCTGATGGTTTGCAATTAAGTGATGATCCACTTTTTCCTATTTGGTGTGAATTGCATGAAATGCTTGGAGATGTCGGAGTCTTAAATGTAGGCTCGACTAATAATAAATCGCTTGATGTTGACGAAATTGGAGACATGCCCTCGATCTGTCCGACAGAACATTTAATCATCGTAGCAGAAAGTGATAAACAAGATGAATTGAGTTCAGGTTATGGGCAAATCAATGTTGACTTGACTGCACCTGGCGATGGTTCACCAACAACTGGTCCAGATAATACATATGCAACAATTGGTTCGACCTCTGGTGCTGCTCCACATGTTGCTGGCGGAATTGCATTGTTATATAGTTTACCTTGTGAAAAATTAGCTTTGGCTGCACGAGAAGATCCTAAAGGAACTTCCTTGGCGATGAGAGATATTATTCTTGGAGGTGTTGATGAAAAAAATGATCAAATAGGCAAAACCACCTCGGGAGGAAGACTTAATTTGCAAAAAAGCATGGAGTTGGTCAATGACTTTTGCGGAAGTGGTATTGACATTTTGACGATTAATTCTATTTCTCCAAATCCAACTTCTGATTTTATTGAAGTTGAATTTACACCAAATCAATATGGTGATTATGATGTTCAAATATTTAATTCAGTAGGTCAATTGATGGTAAAATCTAGCTTTACCGCCAGAGAGTTTTTACCTGCTAAATTTAAAATGGAAGGAGTTGGCGCTTTGAAAACTGGAATGTATTTTATTCACATTTCGAATAATCTAGATTATACAACAGGAAAGTTTTTAGTGGCGAAAGATTAAAAAGTTAGAAAGTTCTTTCCAATAAAAAAGGCATCTCGAGTTTTCGAGATGCCTTTTTTATTGGAGTATGTATGATGACTCGGAGAGTCGTTTTACGGAAGTTTCGGTTCTCCATTCTTTTCATCAAACCTTGTCAACAATTCTTTGATCGGATGCAATTTTAAGGACAACACTTTTTCAGTATCTGAATGTGCAGATTGAAACTTAGATTCATCATAAAGAGGAATAACTGTTCCTAAATGTTCATGCAAAGTATTGATCTGATTAGGCTCTGCATTATAAGAAGTAATATCTACTTTTTCAAAGTTAATATCCTGACTCCCAATGAGTTGCGAAGCCATAGGTTTAGAACCTGGACTTTCAAAAGTAATCGCTTTTGAATTATCTTTTACTGCACATAGTTCTGCCAAAATCGCTCCTAGAGAATGTCCTGTGTGAATAATGATTGGTTCCTTTTTATATTTTTCAACATAACTTTCTTTTGCTTTTTGGACAAAATGTTGCGCAGCTTCAAATTGTTGCAGAGGAATTTTCCCATGAAAAATATCATAATCATCATCCATGTCTTTAATCATATCCCAAATTTTTCCATCATCAATGGCTATTGAAATTTGATCGAGAGACAACTCATTTATCTTTATGTCTAAGTCTGTTCCTCGATGTGCGATGATCAGATGGTTCGTTCTTTTATTGACATAAGCTCTTCCAAAATATCCACCCCTTGCAAATGTTTTAGCTCCAACGTAAGGAATTAATGCGCCCCAATCTTCATTGTCTACCATGTCAATGACTTTCCCAAAGTTGATATTCAACCGATCTGTATAATTGTCTTCATCGAAATCTAAAAATGGATTTAAATGATCGGGTAATTCATCCACATCTTCGTCATCGTAAACATGCGCGCTGAGCAAAGCATATTCATAAGGTGTGGTTATCCCATTTTTTTGGCAGGAAGAAAGGATAGAGGAAAAAAGTAAAATGTAAAAAAAGATACTTCGCATTTTTATTTTTTTGAATACAAAAATATCTATTTAAAACGGATTTCGGAGAAAAGATAATATGAATGGAGGGAAAAAATGGATGAATCGATTTTTTGCCACAGAGTACGCTGATTAGTTTGATTTCCACGATGATACCCAAGATGTTTAACCGAAAACAGAAATCATAAGAATCTTAGAAAATCAGCGTAATCTGTAGCAAAAAAAAATCAAAATCGTAACCCGGTCTCAATCCCAACATGATAAGAAAGAGAATACACATCATTCCTGGTTGGCAACATTTGAAATCGTGCAACTGGTTGAATAAAAAATTTAATATTTTCTCTCATCGTAAACTCATACCCTATTGCAGCATGTGATGATAAATTAAAATTATTCACATCATCATCTCTTTCAAATTCATCCTTTTCAAAAAAATCACCATTTGAATAATCATAAGTTGCTTCATTAAATCCAACAATAAAAAAATTAAATTGAACACCACCTTCGACATAAAAATTCGAATACCAATTAATTCTTTTTACCACACGTCGAAAAGAGAAAGGAATCTCAGCAAAAAAATTATTGGTCTTTCTATGCAGAGAAAGTTCAATATCTGATGCTTTAGTATTTCGTTCATAACTACTTTGCTTCGAAATAATTCTAAAGCCTGTTGTCAAAATAAAATCATTAGCCATCGGATAATTCAAATTAGTTCCAAATCTAAAACTATGAATAGCACTACTTTTTGTTTGATCATCTAATTTTATTGGATTTCCATAGTCATATCCAAATACCAAATCGGTATGACAATTTTTAATTCCATATTGAGCTGAAGCAAAGAATGGCAAAAAAAGAAAAGCAATAATTAAGTTTTTCATATTAGATTTATTTTTTGATGCTTATATTTTTAAACTAACGTTGTTTTAGATATGATATTGGAATGTTAAAATTCGCTACGTCCACTTTAAATCTTGCTAAAAATCACCACCAAATGTGATAGAAATCACAAAGTGATTTCTCTAAACTTCTTTTCTTTCGCAAGCGTTATATTCCTATCTTTGCACTCGATTTTGAAATAGAAAAAAGACAATGAGTACTAAAATAGAAAAACAAGAAATAACGATAAAATTTGCTGGTGATTCAGGTGATGGAATGCAATTGGCTGGTAGTCTATTTACTGGAAATACTGCATTGACAGGAAGTGATTTAGCTACATTTCCAGATTTCCCAGCAGAAATTAGAGCTCCAATTGGAACATTAGCAGGTGTTTCAGGATTTCAATTACATTTCGGTAGTCGAAGAATCTATACTCCAGGGGATCAATGTGATGTATTAGTAGCCATGAATGCTGCTGCGTTGAAGGCGAATTTGAGTAATATTAAATCAAATGGAACCATCATTTTGAGTACTGATGGTTTTGACAAAAAGAACCTTCGCTTGGCGAAATATGAGGATGGAGAAAATCCTTTGGAAAATGATTCCTTAGCAAATTATG
>CAJQQY010000134.1 GCA_905480595.1 uncultured Saprospiraceae bacterium
ATTACTATTTTCGAGTTGAACACCTACTCTTACTTTATTCATCGTCAGATCAAAGAGTGTCGTATTTATCCCTTCGGCAAAAACACCTATATCACAATTTTCATATTGAGAATTTCCAAAGGCATTCCCGCTATGCGTCAAAGTATGTAGCAAGGAATTAGACCGAGCAGAAATGCCTCTACCTGAGATTGGATAAGTAGTATTAGGTATCGCTTGTATATTAAGAAAATCAACATTACCTAAACTAAGGGTAGAGTTATAACTAATAATTCCATTAGCTAAGTTGCTAAAAGTAGTTTTAAAAAAGGGCGTAAAATTAATCCCTATAAAAGGCACATTACTTAAGTTAATCCCAGCAAATGGTAATTCATCAGGAATAGGAACTTGATTTGGATAAGGCTCCTTGAGATTTCCATCACTCGTAAAGGTATTTCCATAGAAGGAATTAAAATTTATATTATTTTGAGATCCACCTATAGTCTTTGGAGTTTGAATTCCTATATAGTTATTATTAAAAATGGTTTTGTTAACATTGATATTAGCCCCATCCTTTGCTAAAATGGCATATTGAGCATCCTCTATATTTGAATGTCTAACAATCAGCGTAGCACCATCTTCTACGGTGATACTTTTCCACATTTCTTTACAACTAAAAATATCAGCACCTAAATGCAATGTATTTCCTGATTTAACAATAATTTCTGCACCAGACTCCATATAAATTATAGATTTTACACTAGGTACATTATTACCTAAACCAATCCAGTATTCAGGTATATCAATCTCCAGTACTCCATTAATGTAAATTAATTGTCTCGAATTTTGAGCAAGCGGTACCGCCCCAGGAGGGGAACTTGTTAATGGAAAGAGAGGCGATTGAGATGGAGGAAGAGTTAGTAATTCAGAGACTTTTGCAGGACTACTACTGCCATCTATTTCTTTAAAATTTGTCACAAAAATATCTCCATTAAACCCTATTCCATCAGAAAGTCCTGAAACTACTGCTCCTGAAGTAAATGGAAGATCTCCTCCTGTAGGCAAGAAAGTATTCACTATTGTAGTAAATGGGAAAATAATACAATCACCAACAGGAATAGTTTGGGTTAGAGATAATGATAAATCTGGAAAAACAGAATTATTTTGAAATAAACCATCATCAACAACATCTTGCTTAACTGAACCAATACTTGCTTCAATCATTTGAGGTGTATTTGAAATATTACATATTTCCATTTCCCAAAGTATTTCGGTGCAAAGGGGTATTATATTCGGAAGCAGGTGTTCTAGTCAAATTGTAAGTAATTAAACTAGAAGTTTGGCTATGTAGAAAAGATGAAAAAAACATAAAAATTAGAAAAAAGAAGAATCTAAATTGTCTGAGTGAGATTGCGATAAATTTGTACATACTAATATTGTTTTAGAAATTAAAAAATCATTGCTTTAATAAATACTTAGTAACGGTCAAATAATATAGCTAAATGAATTGTCGTCAATTCATTTGAAAGTCGATTAAAGCCTAACTTCATCACTAAATCCTTCTTGTACGTATGTAGTTTAACGTTACATATACGTATAAGAGTAAAGGGACGAAACAATACATTGCTCGACTAAAATTTCTCTTTTCTTAAACGCTCTCTAAAGTTTGAAATAAAGTACCTAGTTTTCGAAAAGTACTTTTGTAAGACAAGCTGGTTTTCTATTTTCGCTTATGCTTTTATTTTGTTGTTGAAACTAAAGAGATTGAGTTTATTGCGAGTTAAATATACAAAATAAAATTATATTTCAAAAGCTAGGGGTATGGTATATTTTTTATAAAACCTGAACAGCATCAACTTAAAGTGTTCAAGTTCTTTACTTTTTATATTCTATTATCTCAATCAAATCAACTTTAACTTCCCGATACTCACAAACAGATTCACCTCCTCAAATCTAGTAAAATTCATATTCTCCATTGCACTTGTATAGCATATCATTTGTGCCGCTATGACATTCCCTTTTCGGCATAACAATATCATTTGTACCGCCTTGACCTTCCCTTATTGGCATAGCAATATCATTTGTGTCGCCATGACTTTCCTTTATCGGCATAACAACATCATTTGTGTCACCATGACTTTCCTTTATTATTTTGATTTGCTAGGGATTTTTTGACTTAAAGGAATTTTTTTTTTGATTAAAAACAGAATAATCAACCTTAAAATCTTCTAATAGGACATGTCGAATAAAAAATATATAATTATTTTTTCATGTAAAACTCCATCCTCAAACCCTTGTAAATACTACAAAGTATTATTTATACAATATTTATTTTCAATATAACATATTTGTTAAAAACAATATTTGGAACAATTTATGAGCTTTGCATATACGACACCCCCGTATTTTTTTACAAAAAACTACACTTATGTATTTTTCAAGATTAAAACGTTCATTTATCAATTACCCAGATGCAAAGTTTATTGACTTTATAAATGGCGTAATTCAGGGTTGTACGGACAACTCAGGTCTTCCTAACATTGCCTCACCATTGGCAAATTTTAAAACTTCATTTGACAAATATGTCGCTTCTATCCCACCTCGTAATTTGCGAAATACGGTAAATACTGCGATTAAAAATGAGAATCGAGCGGAAGCTAATTTAGAAGGAATTCTTCTGGCTGCTTTCGTTGAGTACGATTCTAGATTGAATGAAGCGATTATGAAGTCTTCCAACTTCGAAACAGTTGATAAACCACAAGCTAAAGGTTTGGTCGGTTTACCTAAAAATGTATCCTTAGCTTCAAATGGTATCAATCAAATGATGATGGTATCCTGTGATACTGATCCGAACGCCACACTTTACAATGTTCGAGTTTCAACAGATGAGGTAAATTGGCAATGGTTTGGTGCGAACAATTCTCGTACGGTTAAGGTAACGGACTTGCCTAATAATGTAAAATTATTTGTACAAATGCGTTTGGAAAATGCTCATAGATATAGTCCTTGGAGTAATTCTGTGACGGGAGTGATTGGAGTGCCTGATGTGGTGATGAGTATCCATAATTAATATTTTTGGTTTTATAAGTGTCGAATCATAAATATGTATAAGTAAAATTTTAGAATTATTTTTTTCTCTGATGAGGCAAAAAGCGCAGTCATAGCCTAAGTTACGACGAGTATTTTTAACGAAATCAGAGGAAAAAAGAAACTAAAATCTCTTATAGATATTTTTGACTCGGCACTTAACATAATTAGAAACCAGAGGTTAGCTTCCAGCTAGTCTCTGGTTCTTTTTTTTCCAAAAAAAAAGCTCTCCAAAGAATTAACTTGAAGGGTTTAAGAGACTGTTTAAATTTTTCGTATAAAACGATTTTTATTCTTCGATCTATTCTTTCCACTCCAAAGTATTAATCATATGCTCAATATCTTTTTTGACAAATGAAAAGATTGGAGCAAGTGAATCTGGAGCAACTTCTGTATTAAAATAAAG
>CAJQQY010000135.1 GCA_905480595.1 uncultured Saprospiraceae bacterium
TTATTTCTTTTTGGAAAAGCAATGTTATTACGCAAGGTTGATAATTTAAAAAAGGATATTGAAACTCGTCAACAAGGTCAATACACAGAATATGAAGAAGTAGAAGTTGATTACGAAGATGTTCCAGAGGAAGATCCTAAATTAATTGAATTACCGCCCCTTCGAGAAAAACCAAAACAAGACCGAAGAAACGATTATGAAGATTTATTCGAAGAATAAAAAATAGCCGATTGCATTTCAAATGAATTTACAATCGGCTATTTTTATAAAACTACTTCTTTGCAATACTATATTTATATTTCTCTTTTTTTAAGTTTGGCGTATGTTTTAATCATGCTTCGATATTTGATAAATTGGAAATCAATTCCAATTTGGGATATCCCAATTGACTTTTCTCCTCAAACAAAAGTAACCATTCTCATCCCTGCTCGAAATGAAGCGGAAAAAATTCAAGCTTGCATTCAATCTATTTTAAATCAAAAATATCCTTCTCACCTTTTTGAAGTCATCGTGATCGACGATCATTCTGAAGATGAAACAGCAACACTCATTCAGCAATTTAAAGCGCCAAATATTCGAGTTTTATTCTTAAAGGATTTCATTAAAAACAGGAGTGAACTTCAATCCTTTAAAAAGAAAGCCATCGAAATTGGAATCGAAAATTCAACGGGAGATTTGATTATCTCTACTGATGCAGATTGTATTGTTCCTGGAAATTGGCTCAACTATTTAGTCTCTTTTTATGAAAAAGGGAAATATAAATTCATTGCAGCGCCAGTTAATTTTCACGAAGAGGTTTCTTTATTCGAAAAATTCCAATCATTAGATTTCCTTGGAATGATGGGAGTGACTGGGGCTGGAATTTATGGACAATTTATGAATATGTGCAATGGTGCAAATTTAGCTTATGAGAAAAAAGCATTTTATGAGGTCGATGGTTTCAATGGAATTGATAAAATTGCTTCAGGAGACGATATGCTTTTATTACAAAAGATGGCTAAACGTTTCTCCAACCAAATCGGTTTTCTAAAAAATAAAAACGCAACTGTTTTGACGAAAGGAAAACCCGATCTAAAATCCTTTTCCCAACAAAGAATTCGCTGGGCTTCCAAATCTAGCAGTTATCAAGAGTTTCAAATCACATTTATTTTAGCTCTCGTTTTTTTCTTTTGCGTGAGTATTGTTTTTAATTTTTTCTTACTTCCTTTCTTCTTTGCAAAAATCGGTTGGGTGTTTTTGACTCAACTTTTCATCAAAACTGTTATCGACTTTTTCTATCTTAATTCCATGGCTACTTTTTTTCATCGTAAAGATTTAATGAAAATATTTTTCCCTGCTCAAGTTTTTCACATCATTTATATTTTTGTAATTGGATTGTTAGGAAATTTAGTGAAGGAGTATGATTGGAAAGGTCGGAAGGTGAAATAACTTTTGAATATCCAATGTCCAATTCTATAAAAAAGGCTCCTTTTTTAAAGTTGGAGATTGGTTATTCCTTGTTGAGTGTTGGATATTTTATTTCAAAAAAAAGCGGTGTTAGCGTTTCGAACGCTAACACCGCTAAATATATAATTTTGAAAAATTATTTTCTAAATATCAATTTTCGCATACTTTGCATTCGCTTCAATAAATGCTCGACGAGGAGGAACCTCATCTCCCATTAACATTGAGAATACTCGATCTGCTTCTACTGCATCTTCGATTTGAACTTGGCGTAATGTTCGTCCTTCAGGATCCATCGTAGTTTCCCAAAGTTGTACATCATTCATCTCTCCCAAACCTTTGTAACGTTGAATTTTTACAGAGTTATCATTTTCTCCTTTCGAATAAAAATCTACTGCTTCTTGTCGTTCTTCATCACTCCAGCAATATCTAAACTGCTTCCCTTTTCGCACTTGATAAAGTGGTGGCGCCGCAATGTAAATAAATCCTTGATCCACCAACGGTCGCATATATCTAAAAAAGAAAGTCAAAATCAAAGTAACGATATGACTACCATCTACGTCGGCGTCACACATGATGACTATCTTGTGGTAACGTAATTTTTCGATATTCAACACTTTCTCTCCGTCCTTCTCTTCAATCGACACACCCAAAGCGGTAAACATATTTTTAATCTCTTCATTTTCGTAGATGCGATATTCCATTGCTTTTTCTACATTCAATATTTTACCTCGAAGTGGAAGTATCGCTTGAAATTTTCGGTCACGACCTTGCTTCGCTGTTCCACCTGCCGAATCTCCCTCAACCAAAAAGATTTCACTTTCTACAGGATCTTTGGAAGAACAATCAGACAATTTCCCTGGCAATCCACTTCCCGTCAAAACATTTTTCCGTTGAACCATTTCCCTTGCTTTCCGAGCAGCATTTCTAGCGGTAGCTGCAAGGATTACTTTATCCATGATTCTTTTTCCTTGCTTTGGATTTTCTTCCAAGTAGGCTTTCAAAATATCACCAACTGCCCGTGAAACGATTCCATTCACTTCTGAGTTTCCTAACTCCCCTTTTGTTTGACCTTTGAATTGTGGTTCAGGAACTTTCACCGAAACAATCGCTGTCAAACCTTCTCTAAAATCTTCTCCAGAGATACTGAATTTTAACTTTTTGAAAAATCCATTGTCATCTCCATATTGTTTAAATACTCGATTTACAGCTCTTCGAAATCCACTTACGTGAGTTCCACCTTCGCGGGTATTAATATTATTTACATAAGAATGGATCGATTCTGCATAAGAAGTATTGTAAGTCATCGCAACTTCAATTTCTACATTATCTTCTTTTCCCGTTACATAAATTGGCGTCTCAATTAATTTCTGACGATTCTCATCCAAATAAACTACAAACTCTTGCAAACCACCTTCTGAGTGAAAGGTTTCAGTCTTAAAACTTCCATCTTCTTCCTTCACTCTTTCGTCAGTCAACGTCAACGTCAAGCCTTTATTCAAGTATGATAATTCTCGAATTCTACTTGCTAAAGTTTCATATTTATAATTTCCTGGTTCGAAGATTTCTTCAAAGTCAGGTTGGAAAGTAACGTAGGTTCCAGTTACATCTGTTTTACCAATTACTTTTACATCTCCTTGAGGTTTTCCACGCTTATATTCTTGTTCAAAAACCTCCCCTTCTCGATGCACTTCAACTCTCAAATAAGAAGACAATGCATTTACACAAGAAACACCTACACCGTGCAGTCCACCTGATACTTTATAAGTGTCTTTATCAAACTTTCCACCAGCATGCAAAACAGTCATTACGACCTCTAAAGCTGATTTTTGCAACTTTTTGTGCATACCTGTCGGAATCCCTCTTCCATTGTCTTTTACAGTAATAGAATTATTGGAATGAACAATGGTATGAATATGAGAACAATGCCCTGCCAAATGTTCATCTATCGAATTATCAATAACCTCCCACACTAAGTGATGAAGCCCTTTGGTATCGGTACTTCCAATATACATTCCGGGTCTTTTTCGTACTGCTTCTAACCCTTCTAAAGCGGTAATATTCCCCGCATCATAATTGCCTTTTTGAGGCGTTAAATGATCTTTATTTTCTTCTGTATTCATAGCTGCAAAAATACGAAAAATAGTTCATTTTTTAAAGGGATTTTCAAAATAGTGTACGCAAAAAAAGGATAAAACCAAAAGTATTTTTTTCTTGAAATATAACAGGTTGACATGAAAAAAAATTACATTTGTTGACACTCATTATTATTAAAATGTCATTCTGCAAAAAGGTCTTTTTTATAGTATTTTTTTTAGTTTTTGGAGGAAATTCCAATAGCTATGCACAGACCTTTTCTTTCCAACAATATACTACTGAAGATGGGCTTCCTGGATCGACTGTATACAGCATAGTTCAAGACAAAAATCAAATGCTTTGGTTTGCCACAGATGGCGGTGTTTGTAAGTTTGATGGACTTGACTTTCAACCTTTAAAAGATGAAACGCTTCAAGGTGAGGTAATCAAAATTTTTTATGATTCTGCTAACTCGCTTTGGATGATCGACTTAGCTTTGCACGTTTCTTTTCTCGATTTGGAGAGTGGAAGTATTAGCCGATTTGATAATCTGCCTCCTAAGTTCCCTATACATAATGTCTTTGAAGATTTGAATCAAAATTACTGGTTTCTTCACCCTAAAAGTGCGAGCGTTATTATTGAATCAGATACGTTAGGTGTAATTCCTCAGCACATTACGTTTAATGAAAAGTCTTTAGGTGGTTTAAAGTCTATTTTATCTATCGATCAAGACTATACCATTCTTATTAGTCGTCTTGGAGTAAATCATTTTATCAATTACGAACATTCTTTCTATCCATTTGAAAAAGAAATTCCATCAAAAAACTTCCCTCTATTTGCTGTCAACTATGGTGATTCTGTTTTACTTTCAACTAATAATCGAATCTATTCTTTTGCTTTAAACGAACATATTTTACATCCCACATTCTCTCACATAAATCATTTCCTAGATGCTGGAATCAATAATCTATTTTTTGATTCTGAACAAAATTTTTGGGTCTCGACTCGTGATGGAATTATCTATTTGAAAAAACAAGAGGATGGCTCAACTAAAATTTTTCATCTACTGAAAGGATATGCGACACAAAGTATCTTTGAAGATCATGAAAATAATTTTTGGATCATGACTCAACAAGAAGGAGTTTTCAAATTATCATCTAACAATATTGCTGTTTATAAAAATAAAAAATACGGTGACCGAGCATCCGTTGTTCATGCTTTTTCTAATGATAAAATATTAGTTGGGTACAACAATAATGGATTAGTTGTTTTGGACGAAAACTTAAATCCTACTCATGAAAAAAAATTATCAGTAAGCAACGAAGAAATTTATGATCTTAAATATGATTCCATTCAAAACGAATTATATGTTGTTGCTAATTTTGGTATTTTTAAAATTGACCATGAATCTTTCGATGCATTCCGTGTAACCGATACCAAGGGATATAAAACTTGTGCAATCAATGGTAAAAATGATATTTGGTTAGGAACTTTTTCAGCAACTTCAATTTACCAAAAGGGTAAAAGAAGTATATCTATTCTTCCCAAAAGAACCTACTCCATTTACTTCGATAAAAATGATCACGCATGGGTAGGAACTGTCGAGGGCTTATTTTTTTGTAAAAACCAAGACTGCGAAAAAATTCCAATTCCTGAACTCTATGTAGATATCAGAGATTTACAAATGGATAAAAATGATGTCCTTTGGATTGCTACTCAGGCTAATGGTGTGTTTTTATATAAAGATGGAAAGGTATTACAACATCTGACTTCCCAAAATGGACTCTCTAGTAATAATTGTCATCAAATCTCATTAGATAATCAACTTGCATGGATTGCCACCAACAACGGAATCAGTAAAATCAATACCCAAAATTTTGTCATCGAGATCATTAGAAAAGATGATGGACTTCCATCCAATGAAGTAAAGTTTTTACATTCCAAAAATGGAAAAATTTATGCTGCGACTTCCAAAGGGCTGGCTGTTTTTGAAAAAGATTTCAATGCCTATTCTAAACCTCCACATCTTTCTTTTACTGGAATCCAAATAAAAGATCAAGACACTTTAATTCTCCCTAAATACGAACTCTCTTACGATCAAAACAATATAAAAATCAACTTCAATGGAACTACTTTTAAAAATGCAAAAGAAGTTCAGTATGAATATAAAATGAATCCAATTAATGAAGAATGGGTTTCATCTAATGCTAATGTAATTTCATTTCCCGCTTTACCTTTTGGCGAATATGATTTTTTAGTTCGCGCAAAATCACTTAATTCTGATTGGTCTGGAATTCAAAAAATTTCATTTTCTGTGAAAAAAGCATATTGGGAAACTTGGTGGTTTTATGGATTAATTGCTTTTATTTCTTTTTTGGCTGGCGCAAAATTCTTGCAATTTGTTTTCGATCAAATCAAACAGCGAAATGAAATTCAACAGAATTTAAAAGCCTCTCAATTAACTGCATTGCGAGCACAAATGAATCCTCATTTCATTTTTAATGCGCTGAATTCAATTCAAGATTTTATTATTCAAGAAGATAAAAGATCCGCCAACCGATATCTTTCTAAATTTTCAAAATTGATGCGTAACGTTTTGGATGCATCAGATAAAAACAAAATTACCCTCAAAAAAGAAATAGAATATTTAGAGTTGTATTTGAGTTTGGAATCCTTGCGAATAGATGATGAGTTTGAATATAATTTTGATCTTGATCCAAGTATCAACGTAAATAATATTTTAATTCCATCAATGCTTTTGCAACCTTATGTCGAAAATGCACTTAAGCATGGATTAATGCATCGAAATGGAAAAAAAGAATTGACTATTCGTTTTTCCAGAAATTGCCCCATGAATGGATGGGATAAAGATCATCTATTCTGTGAAATTGAGGACAATGGAATTGGAAGAAAAGCTTCCATGAAGATAAATGAACTAAACGGTCGAATTTATCAATCAAAAGCAATGAGTTTGACGCAAGACAGAATTGACTTGTTAAACTCTGCAGATACCAGTAAATTGGGTTTGAAAATTGATGACCTAAAAAATGAAGATGGATCTGCTGCTGGAACGAAGGTTAACATTTGTATTTTTCAATCTAAAATTAATTAATGCTAACAGCAATTATTGTTGACGACGAAACTAGAAATAGAAATACTTTAGAGCTATTATTAAAAGAATATTGCCCCGAAGTAAAGGTAATTGCCGTGGCTGAAGATGTTCTTTCAAGAGTGAAAGTTATTCAAAAGCATAACCCCGACTTGATCTTTTTAGATATTCAAATGCCAAATTATTCAGGTTTCAAACTGATTGAATATTTTGACAAAATTAATTTTCAAATTATCTTTACTACTGCACATGAGCATTATGCTATCGATGCTTTTCATGCTAATGCTACAGGTTACTTACTTAAACCTATTGACATTGATGAATTAATTCATGCAGTAAATAAAGTGATTAAAAATATAGAGAAAAAAAATCACCACCATCATAAATCGACTTCTCAATCACCCGTCATTGATCCTGATAAAAAAATAGACTTACCCACAAAAAATGGAACTATTTATTTAACTATTAATGAAATCATTCACCTCCAATCAGAAGGTCGAAATACTCATATTTTTCTAAAGGATGGGCGGAGTGTTTTATCTACTTTAACAATGAAAGATTGCGAAAAAACGTTTTTAAAAACAACACTTTTACGCATTCATAAGTCCAATATGGTTAACTTGGCCTACATCAAAAAGTATATCAAAAAACTAGATGCTTTTGTCGAAATGGAAAATGGACAAAGGCTACAAGTCGGTAATTCTTTTAAAGACCAATTGAATCGTAGCCTTTCTCTTTTTGCAAGGTGATCCAAATTTCCAAACCGATTTTAAATACATATTTTCTAATAAAACATGAACTCTAATTAGTAAAATGGAAATCACAATCCAATCAATTGACGAACTAGACAAAGTTGTAAAAGCATTGTTGGAATTTTCCGAAGGAAGAAAAAAAATGATGCTCTATGGAGAAATTGGAGCAGGTAAAACTACTTTTATCCAAAAAATTTGCAAGCATTTGGGAGTAAAAGAAGCGGTACTCAGTCCTACTTTTTCCCTTGTTAATGAATACACTTTCCAAGATAAAACTTCGCAAAAGGAACAATATGTTCACCATCTTGACCTTTATCGATTAAAAAATGAGCAAGAAGCCCTTGATATCGGAATTGAAGACTATCTTTATGATGATTCCTATTGCTTCATTGAGTGGGCTGAAATCATTGAACATTGGCTACCTGATGACCTCGTAAAAATTTACATTAAAATCTTTGAAGAATCAGGGCGAACCTTTACTTTAGAGAAAAATTAGAACATATTTCCGTGTTCTTAATTCTTATACAGAACTTAACTAAATTTTAATTCAAAAAAATTAAAAGTGAGCGACAAGAAGAAGAGTATTCATATTCCTAAAATATTTACAGAAGGTCAGTTTGAAACTCAAACCGAAATGTTGCAATTGCAACGAAAACCTAACAAACTTTTCATTGGTATTCCGAAAGAAACAACTTTGCAAGAAAGTCGAGTTGCCTTAACTCCTGCTGCTGTGGCATCATTGATTGCACATGGTCATCGAGTTGTAGTAGAAACTAATGCAGGAGAAAAAGCTAATTATACTGATCACGATTTTTCGGAAGCAGGTGCGGATATTGGCTATAGTCAAGAGCAAGTTTACAAAGCAAATATTTTAATCAAAGTTGCTCCTCCAACTTTGCGTGAAATGGATTTTTTACGCCCTGGACAAATCCTCTTTTCTCCACTCCAATTACCAATTATTTCTCCTGAATTTATTTTAAAATTAAAAGCTAAACGCGTAACTGCTTTAGCCATGGAATACATCAAGGATAATAATGGAACATTTCCGGTAGTTCGAATTATGAGTGAAATGGCGGGGATGAGTTCTATCTTAACTGCTGCCGAATTATTGACAAATTCGAAAGGAGGAAAAGGTGTTTTGTTTGGCGGAATCTCAGGCGTGCCATCTGCCAAAGTAGTCATTTTAGGCGCAGGTGTAGTCGCTGAATTTGCCACTAGAGCTGCAATGGGTTTGGGAGCTGACATTCGAATTTTAGACAATGACATCTATAAATTGATGCGACTAAAAAATCGAGTTGGTCGTCAATTACATACTTCTTCCATGAGCCCCCATCAATTGGAAAAAGAATTGTTAACGGCGGATGTAACCATTGGTGCCATCCACTCTAAACATGGAAGAACACCAATCGTTGTGAGTGAAGAGATTGTTTCCAAAATGAAACCTGGCTCTGTCATCATTGATGTGAGTATCGATCAAGGAGGATGCTTTGCCACCTCAGAAGTAACAACTCATGAGAAACCTATTTTTACAAAATATGGTGTGATTCATTATTGTGTTCCAAATATTGCTTCGCGAGTAGCTCGAACTGCGTCGATTGCAGTTAGTAATATTTTGACTCCAATATTATTAAAAGCAGGTCAATCAGGAAGTATCGAAAACCTTATTCATAATGATCATGGCATCAGACATGGGGTTTATACCTACAAAGGTTGTTTGACAAATGAATATTTAGGAGAAAGATTTAAAATAAAATCTACTGATTTGAATTTGTTGATTACTTCTAATTTGTAATGTTCAAATGTTCACTTTCTCCGTTTTAACACTTATTATTTTAAAAAAACGGATTATCCATTTTTCACATATTGAAAAAATCCTAACTGCCTAATCATCAGAAATAATGAAATATCTATTCACACTTATTGTGTTTTTGTTTTTTGCTTTTCCATTTTTTGGCCAAAGTCAAGTTGATCTAAATGAGCTCAATAAGCGCAATAAAGAGTATCTCGATCTCATTCGAAATATGAAAAATGATATAGAAAACTTAAAAGATGAGAATGAAAGTCTTTTGAGGAAACTGGAAAGTTTGACAAGCAATCAAAAAAGTATTGCAGAGGTAAAAGCTGAAATGGCGCAAGAAAAAGAAGAAAAAGAAGCCATTCCAGAAGGAAGGTCAACAGAAGATATTTTGTCAGAATTGGATCAAAAAGAAGCAGAGTTAGAAGAATTAGTTCGAGCAAAAAGAGCAGTAGAAAGAGGTAAAGAAGCTGCAGAAAAAAAGAATTCTTCTCTTAACAAACAAGTGAAACAAAGTGAAGAAGGTCGAGCAAAAGCTGAATTAGAAGCAGCGCAAAATAAAAACTTCCTCTATGCATTGGCAATGGCAACCATGTTTATTTTCTTCTTAGCCACACTTTTCTATAATCGTTTTCGAGTGAATAAAAAAGCGAAAAATTCTTTACAAGAAACCAATCGTCAAATTGAGGAAGAGAGAAAACGATCCGATGAATTATTACTAAATATTTTACCGGAACCAATTGCCAACGAATTAAAAGAAAGCGGAAAGGCTTCCGCTCAGAAATATGAAAATGTAACGGTGCTTTTTACTGACTTTAAAGACTTCACCAAAGTTTCTGAAAAGCTAACTCCTGAGCAATTAGTTCGAGAATTAGATTATTGTTTTAGAGGTTTTGACTTTATCATTTCGCAATACGGAGTGGAAAAAATTAAAACAATCGGAGATGCATACATGTGTGCGAGTGGTTTAACCAACAAGCGAACGATGCCAGTCAATATCATCAAAGCTGCTTTGGAAATGCAGGAATTCTTAGAAGATTACAAAAAAGAAAGAATGGTAAAAGGACTTCCATTTTTTGAAGCTCGAATTGGAATTCATACTGGACCAGTCGTTGCAGGTGTCGTGGGAGTGAAAAAATTCGCCTACGATATTTGGGGAGATACGGTAAATATTGCCGCTCGAATGGAGGCCAATGCTGGTGTTGGAAAAGTGAATATTTCAGAAGAAACTTACCGACAAGTGAAGTATAATTTTGACTGTAAACATCGTGGTAAAATCGAAGCAAAAAACAAAGGATATATTGATATGTATCATGTGGAACAACCAATTGCAGTTGCGACCTAATCAAAAATAAAGATGAGTGAAGTCCTCATTGAAGATGAACATTTTCAAGAAATAAATTATACTGAAAATCATTTACCAAAAGGAAAATACGACAACTGTATTTTCCTAAATTGTGATTTCACTAAATCTAATATTTCCAATATTACCTTCGTAGAGTGTAAGTTTGAAAACTGCGATTTCAGTCTCGTCACTTCTAAAAATACCGCCTTCCGAGATGTTCAATTCATCAACTGTAAATTACTTGGATTCAATTTCAATGATTGCACCGAATCATTTTTAGTTTTCCAATTTGACAATTGCCAACTTAACTTAGCTTCTTTTTTTAAACTCAAAATAAAGGATACCATTTTTAAAGATTGCTCTTTGCAAGAAGCAGATTTTTCTGAAACTGATTTAACAGAGTCTAGTTTTGATGATTGTGATTTAAGTCGAGCGATTTTTGATAATTCTATTTTGGAAAAAGTAGATTTCCGAACTGCTTTTAATTATTCGATTGATCCTGATGGGAATCGAGTTCGAGGAGCGAAATTTTCGATGAGTGGAGTAATTGGATTATTGGGGAAATATAAAATTGAGGTGGAGTGATTTTATCAAATGCATAAAAAAAGAAAGAATGCTATTAAATATTAAATCAGGGGTATTAATAATTGGCTCTTTGTTCTGGCAAGATTACTTGAATAAAAAAGGTGATAACATCAGATTGAATTGGCGAAATTCTCGTTTAGATTTTGAAAAAAGAATTCATGTGAAGGTACCAATAAGGTATGGTAGAATATCATCCTCTAAAATACCTACAATGGTCTTTTCCAATTCAATGAAAGATAAATTAGGATTTGGCTATTTAGTTCCATTTAAAAAAATCATCCGCGATGAGAACGAGCTTCTTAATGAAACTTTAGCTTTATCTACTGCAGAAGGGATGAGAGAAAATTTTGTGACTAGTTGGGGTGTTTTAGCATACCTTTTTAATGAAGAAAAAATATCTAAAGATATTCGAAGTGAAATAGTTAAGTTTTTCAAAGAAAGAAAAAATCAAAATTTTGATTTAAAAAGATATAAAATGCACAGAGAAAAATCTATTCTTACAAAAGAAGCTCAATTAGACATCAATTGGATAGAACCAATTTCTTCATTAGATAAAGACGAACTAAATTCTTTTGATGTTGTTTTTGCTACTGCAACAAAACCTGAAATAAAGAAACCAACAATTAAAGAATTATCTGAAAAAATTAAAGAGGATAAACAACGAAAATATTTTCTTAACAATATAGCACATGGAATTATTACTCAAGATGATTTTAAAATATCTAAACTTTTAAACAATGATAAGTAAAACAAAGTGCCTTCTCATAATAATGATACTCATACAATCTTTTTTTTCAATAAGTCAAAGCAATTCCAATCATTTGTATGAAATTAAAGAAGGAGAATACAATCCTGTAATGCAAATTGAAATAGATTTTTTAATACTTACTAATGTTAATAATTCTATTATTAAAAATGTAATTTTTATCTCCAAAGATTCAATTACATTTAATGCTATAACTTTAGCAAAAAGTGAATTCTACAAACCTTTAGTTAAAGACACAGAAGTTATACTCTATCGACACAAAGAATTTATGCCAGAACATGAAACTGAAATACTTATTAGAAATGGTAAACTATATGCATTTCGGAGGGGACAATTTTACTTTTTCTTCTGACATGATTTCAAGCCTAGTAAGATGCTTCAAATTCATCACTTAATAACTCATCACTAGAAAAAAACTTTTCATCAAAAAATGCCTTTTAAATTAGAATCTCCCTTTAAGCCAACAGGCGACCAACCTCAAGCCATCGAACAACTTGTTAATGGAATTAATGCTGGTGAAAAATCTCAAGTCCTACTTGGAGTAACCGGTTCTGGAAAAACTTTTACGATGGCCAATGTCATCAAAGAGCTCAATCGGCCAACTTTGATTTTGACTCATAACAAAACATTGACGGCGCAATTATATGGTGAATTCAAAGAGTTTTTCCCAGACAATGCGGTAGAATATTTTGTATCCTACTATGATTATTATCAGCCTGAAGCATACCTAGCAGTCACTAATACTTTTATC
>CAJQQY010000136.1 GCA_905480595.1 uncultured Saprospiraceae bacterium
TTTTTCTCCACTTTTCATTTTTCCCAAATAAAGTATATAGCAGTGGCCAAACAATCCAATTGATGGGTTGAATAAGGAAAAACAAGACTTTAGAAAGGACAAAAAACATATAGTGAATTAAATTTTTATCTAAAAGTTGGGTTGATCAAGTTGGTAATATAGGAATCAATTAATTGAGGTTTTAAAAGATATGAAACTGCTATAATACTAATCAATCCAAAAATGGCGCCTGCAATATGAGCATCATGCCCAATTAGATCTTCTCCTTTTTTACTCATATAACTTTCATAAACCAAATATAAAATACCAAATACGATAAATGGAATTTCAAAAAATGGAAAGAAAATAAAAGTAATTCCACTCCATGGTGCAACGACGATCAAAGCAAATAAAATGGCAGAAACTCCTCCTGAAGCACCTAATGCAGAATAGTATTGATTATGCTTATGCTCTATATACGCAGGAATAGAACTCAAAATAATTGCTCCTAAGTAAATTAGAATGTAAACTAGACGGCCAATTAAATCTCCAAACTGAGCTAGGAAAAACCTTTCTAATGCCTCTCCAAACATCCATAAAACATACATATTCACTCCCAAATGCATCCAATCTCCATGCAAAAATCCAGAGGTAAGAAAACGATAATATTGACCAAATTCATTAACTGATGCTGGATGCATTACGAATTTACTTCTCATTCTTGAATCATTGAATGCTTGATACGAAATAAGGCAAGTAAAAATAATAATGATTATTGTTAAGGTAATTTCAACACCGCCTTCCATAGTTTAGTTTGTTTTAAGAATGATGATAAGGTTCGTTTTTTAAAATTGTTAATGCTCGATAGAACTGTTCGATAAAAAATAATCGAACCATTTGATGAGAAAAAGTCATAGAAGAAAGAGCTACTTTTTGTTGTGATCTTTTATACACTTCTTCCGAAAAACCATACGCTCCACCAATTAAAAAAATGACTTTGCGAGCAGAATGTTGTAATTGTTTCTCCACCCAAAAAGCAAATTTTTCAGAAGTAAAAGTTTTTCCATTTTCATCGAGCAAAATGAGTAGATCATTTTTGTCAAGTTTATTTAAAATCATTACTCCTTCTTTATTTTTTAAAAGATCGGGAGTCATGTTTTTAGCATTTTTGATATCGGGCAAAACTACTGTTTGAAAAGGCACATATTTACGCAGTCGCTTTTCATATATTTCCATTCCTTCTTTAAGGTATTTGAATTGAGTTTTACCAACGACCCAAAGTTCGACTTTCATGTAATTATATTGTTATTACTTTATTAAAACATATCAAGTTCTTCCATCAAAGTATGTCTTTCAGGATATTCTTCTCGATAATTTTTTGCAAGTTTGTAAACCAATTTTTTAGCTCCAATATTTTTTAAATGGTAAAAAATATCTCTAATTTTTTCGGATGTTTGACGACCTAAATGGTTCCTTAAATATCCATCCAATAATTCTTCATATAATTCATAAACTTCATTTTTGAATTCATCAATTAATTCTACATCATACTTTCCTAATAAGTCTAAAGACCTATTTTCTTTGATAAATTCAACTAACTTCTTGTACATTTTTTCTTCTGCTAAAACTTTTGCAAGGGTGTTTTTCTTTTGCGGAGAAAAGGGTTGAGCTTCTATTAAATCTAATAAATTTTTAACTTCCTTTTTCCAACCTTTGATAATAGTATTTTTTATAATTTGGTAATAATGGAACTCATAGGTTATTAAAAAACGTTTGCGTGCGTATATTGTTATATCTTGTATTTGTTGGGTTTTTAATGCAATGTTTAGTAAAATATCATCTAATTCATTTCTGACCGTTACATTTTTTTGCATGTCTAAACCTTGCAAGGCTAACTGTTTTGCATCAGCATATTGTTTTTGCTCAATCGAATTTTTTATCGCAGCCAAGAGTACTTCGGGCTCTTCTAAATTTTCTTTAATAAACGCAGACAAAGAAGTTTTCTCAAATTGATTGACCAACTTCATTTTAAACAAAAGCAAAACTCCTCTTTTCTTTTTATCAAAAGTATTTGCTAGTTCAATTTCAATTTTTTCTAATAAAATTGTAGCATCCTTTTTATCTGTAGTCAAGTCTAGCAGGAACTCTAAAAAGTGAGAATTCGTTCCATACTTTTTATGTTCCCGACCATCAAATTTCTCAAAACAGAATTGCCATATTTCTCTTTTCAATTCAGGTGGCAAATCTTTTTTTATCAAATTTCTCAAAAATGAAAAAGCTAAATTTAAGAGATCTAAAATTCTATCTTCATAATTTTCTGCTCGCTTAATATTAGGAGATAATTTTATGATAATAGCTTGTAAAATATCTGATGCTTCTGAATAATGGTCTAAAGCAATAGCATCTTCTACATGGTCTAAAATATCAGTAATGACTAACTGTATTTGTTGAAGGGAATTATATCTTATTTTATCTTTAGTTGTGATGACAGCACTAAAAGCTGCTTGCAGGAGTTGTAAATATTTTTCTTTATCATTTTCAACCTCTACGGCATGTGCGAATCTAGCTTTCAAAGAGAGCGCGAATTTTTTATCCGTTCGAGCATATGCTCTGACAAAATTTTTTAATGCTTCAGGATCAACAGAATTTAAAACCGAAATGGTAGTTAATCTTTTGTGCTTGGTTGAAGTAGTTCGAACAGCTTTTTGTTTGGCCAATTCGATTTCTAGTAAATGTTTTCGAAGAGCAAATAGGCCAGCAACAATATGTTTACAATGATTTTTTTTCGAGGATAAATTTTGCTGGTAAAAATCACAATCGCAAGTTCCTCTTTTTACTTTCTTTCCAGTTAATTGGATTTCGACTTCAAAAGCTTTCCCATCTTTGAGTTCTTCATATGATTCTCCGACCTTCATGGTCCAAATCTTTTTTTCCAAATAAATAATACCTTGCACTAGTCCTTCTTGGAGTAAAGCCTCGGCTTGTTCCACAACTTTTTCAGGAAAGAATGTTTCGATATTTTTTATTTCAAAATTCATTGGTAATAACCTCGAAATTTACAATATTTACGTTTAACCTTATAAATCATGTATAACTTTGGAAGGTTCAAACGTTGATTAGTAAAACCTTCAAAGCTAATGTTTATTAGGGAAAATAACTATTTTCGTCAAGCAATAAAATTAAATGAAAAAAGTATATTTTATTAGACACGCCAAATCTAGTTGGGATGATCCAGGATTAAGCGACATTGAAAGGCCTTTAAATAAGCGTGGTTTGAGAGATGCGCCATTTATGTCAAAAATGTTAAAAGGCTTAAATGTCGAACCAGATAAATTAATTAGTAGTCCTGCTAATCGAGCTTTTACCACAGCCACTTTTTTTGCAAAGGAATTAAAAATTCCGGAAAACGCCATTGTGGTGAGAAAAGAAATTTATCATGCTTATCCAGAAGAGGTATTAAATATTATTCGAAATTTGTCGAATAGTGATGATGTGGTTGTTTTATTTGGACATAACCCATGCTTTACTAGTCTGGCAAACCAATTTTCGGATGAATACATTCCAAACGTTCCAACTTGTGGGATTGTCAAAATAGAAGCAGCAGTTAGCGAATGGAGTGATTTTGAAAAAGAAGGCAAATTAACAGCTTTCCATTTCCCCAAACAATATTTATAGATTTAGAAAATAGAAATATCTCATGAAACTAAAACTTTTCATTTTACTACTTTTGACATTTAGTATTTTTTTGAGTTGTAAGCAAGAGGAAATTAAACTTCAGATTTCGGACGAGGAAATGGTGAAAATATTAACAGATTTGCATATTTCCGAGGCAGCAATTTTAAGTTTGAATCAAAAATTAAAGGATAGTATTACTGTAATTTATTATCAACAAATTTTTGAAATTCACGGAGTAACTGACTCTGTTTTTTATAGTGATTTAGAAATTTTGAGAAAAGATTCTAAAAGGTTGGAGGAAATATATCAAAAGGTAATTGTGGAAATAGAGCAACTGGATGTGGATAAGGTAAAAGTCGACTCAGTAGGGGCTTCCCCCAAAAAAAATAAGTAAAGTTTACATGTAGTAAACTCTACTTAGACTTATGAGAGAATAATTAAAAGGCTGTCACAAATAAAATCGAAATGAATTAAATATAGAAATCATTTATTTTTTTAGTTGTAAAAGGCAGCTTTAAATGAACAAAACCTACTTTTTATCGAGTGAAAGATAATTTTATATATGGAAAATGACCAATTCAAAATATTAATAGTTGATGATGAAGATGATATCCTTCAATTTATTAAATACAATTTAGAAAAAGATAATTTTCAGGTACGCACAGCTTCTAATGGAAAAAAAGGATTAGTCCTAGCTGAACAAGAAACCCCTGATTTGATTATTTTGGATATAATGATGCCTGAAATGGATGGGGTAGAAGTTTGTAGACAGTTGAGAGCTAAGCCTAAATTTGATAATACTATTATTACTTTTTTGACTGCACGGGGAGAGGATTACTCTCAAATAGCAGCTTTTGATGAAGGAGGAGATGATTACATCACTAAACCGATTAGACCTCGAGTTTTGACCAGTAGAATTAAAGCATTACTTCGAAGAAAACATCGTTCAGGCATTAAACCTAAAGAGAACATTTTGAAAATTAATGATTTAACTATTGATAAAGAAAAAGTAATGGTTCAAATAAATGGGAAAGTGATTGATTTAGCTAAAAAAGAGTTTGAGTTACTTTCACTTTTAGCTTCTCGCCCAGGAAAGGTTTTTACAAGGGAAGAAATTTTTAGAAAAATTTGGGGAAACGATGTGATTGTTGGAAATAGAACTATTGATGTCCATATTAGAAAATTGAGAGAAAAGATTGGTGATAAGTACATCAAAACTTCCAAAGGAATTGGTTATAAAATGGAAGAGTGAAATAAAAAGTGATTTTGAATTATTGTTAGAACACTTGAGAAAAGAGAAGTATTATTTAGAAAAAGAAATGAATAGATACGTCTTATACAGGTAATTTTAAATTTCTTATGAGTAAAAAAGTAAAAAATCCCACTCCACAACTTATTGCTGTTTATTCTTCCTTGTTAATTACAGGAGTAATTGCTTTAATGCTATTAGGATTAGTAATTATTGGCGGTAACATACAAAGACCAATTTTGGCCTTCTTGGGAATTGTAATTGTAATTTTTATTTCCTCCTATTTTATCTTTTCTTATTTTTTAAAAAACTACATATATCGCAAAATTAAATTGATTTATAAAAACATTAGAAGGACGAAGGTAACTGGTTCTGAAAGTTCAAAATCTATTGATTTGACTAGTGATATTTTTGAAGAAGTAGGAGATGAGGTTGCCATTTGGGCAGATAATAGGAATAAAGAAATTGAGTCTTTAAAAGCAATGGAAGCTTACCGAAGAAATTTTCTAGGTGATATTTCACATGAATTAAAAACTCCAATTTTTAATATTCAAGGATACATTCACACTTTGTTAGAAGGAGGGCTATACGATGAGGATATCAATAAAAAGTTCTTAAGAAGAGCAGCAAATAATGTGGAGCGCTTACATTTTATCGTAGAAGATTTAGAAGAAATCGCAAGGCTTGAAACTGGGGAAATGAAATTAGATATCCAACCATTTGGAATTCGAAAACTTACCGAAGAAGTTATTGAAGATCTCGAAATGACTGCAGAAGAAATGAATATTGAACTAGTTTTAAAGGAAGGTGCTGAACAAAATTTTAGAGTGAAAGCAGATCGTGAAAAAATTAGAAGAGTATTAATGAATCTGGTGGTGAATTCTATAAAGTATGGAAGACAGAATGGAAACACCAAAATTGGTTTCTACGATATGGACAGCTATATTTTAGTAGAAATTGCTGATAATGGAATTGGGATTGAAGAGAAATATTTAAAGCGTGTATTTGAAAGATTCTTTCGTGCCGACAAAAGTAGATCTCGAAAACAAGGTGGTTCTGGACTTGGACTTTCTATTGTTAAACACATCATTGAAGCTCACAATCAAACTATCAATTTGAGAAGTACCTATGGAATAGGTTCTACATTTGGATTTACTTTGGAGAAAGCATAGAAGAGAAAAAGTGGCTCAACAAATAAACCCGAATTTTTGAAAATCAAAAATTCGGGTTTATTTGTTTTTATATTAGAAACAGAAAATTAAGGATTTGATTTACTTACCTCTTTTTCTTCTGATGCATTATGCTCCGTTTTAGCTAAAACTGCTTTTTCTTTAAATTGAATCAAATTCAATTGCTCAACTATTGCATCTCTAACTTGATTAAATCTTGGAATATCGCTTTGCGGCATTGGCTCAGCTGGAGGGAAATTTAATCTTCTATGATTGACTTGTCTTCCATTTTTCCAGAATCTAAAACAAACATGAGGCCCTGTAGCTAATCCAGTAGACCCAACATATCCAATCACTTGTCCTTGCTTTACATGAACACCTGGAGAAATACCCTTGGCGAATTTCTGCATATGCAGATATTGAGTTTGGTAAGTTTTATCATGTTTGATTTTTACATAATTTCCGTTTCCTCTTGTCCGACTTGCTTTAGTCACAACCCCATTGGCGACTGCTAAAATTGGAGTTCCATACGGTGCTGCGTAATCTGTTCCCAAGTGAGCTTTTCTTCTTTTTAAAACAGGATGAAATCTATTCATATTAAATCCTGAAGAAATTCGAGAATATTTAACTGGTGATTTCAAGAAGTTCTTTTTCATTGGACGAGCTTCTAAATCATAATAACCTTGATGTTGTTCATTTTCAAAATAAACTCCATGATATTCATTATCATAATTTTTATAGTAGGCACCTAAAATATCACCTACACCAACCACTTTACCATCAATGGATCTTGATTCATAAATCACTTTAAATCGATCTCCATTTTGAACATGATGAAAATCAATGGACCAACCAAAAACATCTTCTAATCGAGAAGCCAAATCATAACTCAAATCATTATCCACCATAGTTTGCCATAAAGAAGACTCGATAATTCCTGATGATGCTTTAACTTCAGTAGTTATTTCTCTTTCGATTACTTCAGCAGTTCCTTTTTCAATATCATAAACTACATAACTATAAACATCTGGCTCATAGATAAAATATTGAGCTGGGCTTGAAGCGTCTTTTGATAAAATCATAAAGTTCTTTCCTGCTCGAAGTTTTGTTACAGAAAATACATCTTGTGTATTTCTGGCTAATGCATCAATCTTTTCATAAACCACATGATGCTCATCTAAAATCTCAGATAAGAATTGATTAGGTTTAATTTCATCATTCGATACATGAAAGGTGTCCAAAATAAATCCATACTTCATTTCAGGCTTGAAAACGGGAAAGAAGGATAGTTTTTCTCCTATATTAGAACTAGAAGCTAATTTATTTGGAATATTTGGAAAGGAAAAAAGGAGGTAAGATGCTAGGGCAAAAGTTGCTAAGAATATACCACTACCTGCAAGAATTTTCTTTTTACTAGTTTGATTCCAGATCGATTGAATTCGACCTTCCGACTGATTCTGATCCAATTTTTTACAGTTTAGATTAAATTAATTTATATCTCAAATTCTAAAAGCTGTCAAATATAAAACTCTAGATTAGGACGACATAATTTTAAGAAAACTTTAATATATAATTCTATGACTATATTATTGTGATTAAATGATATTTTTGCAAAAGGTGAACCACTTTTTACTAGTTATTAAGGTTCATTTATTTTTTTACCAATACTACGTAAATAATTGATAATCAGTATCTTAAATCAAACAATAATGAAAAACAATATTTTAAAACTATCATTTTTTTTCCTTCTATTAATTACGATAAGCAGTTGTGTTAAAATTCCTCAAATTCAAAACGGAGGTGAAGTTCAAAAGGTCTACGAATCAAAGGTAGTCATGAATAATGGAGGAATTTTAAAGATGGTTAAAGAAAATGCTACTGAAACTACAACAATTGTTTTAGTTAGACATGCTGAAAAAATGAAAGATCAAAAAGATCCTGATTTGACCAATAAAGGAAACTTTAGAGCTACAAAATTAAAAGAACTTCTTTCAACAATTTCGCTAGATCAAATATATTCTACAGATTATACTAGGACGCAACAAACTGCTAAACCTACTTCCAATGCTCAAGAAGTTGAAGTTATTAGCTATAATCCGAGAGCACTTAATGATTTTGGAAATATGCTTTTGCAAACCCAAAAAGGAAAAAATATTTTAGTGGTTGGTCATTCGAATACAACTCCGAACTTATTGAACTATTTTATGAAAGAAAGGGTTGTGGAATCAATCTCAGAATCAGATTATGGAAATATATACATCGTAAATATTGACAAAGAAGGAAATGCAAAAGCATTGTTGTTGAAATTTTGATTTACGAAAACCAAGTTTATGAAAAAACTGAAACTTCTTTTTTGCATAATGATTTTCTTTTCAATTTCATTATTAAAAGCACAACCAAGTCAATTTTTCCCAACGAGCAAAGCATCTTGGGAAAATGCAACCATAGGATTTGCAGGTGTTCCATTTCCTGACTATCAAGTTCTATGTGGAGATACTTTAATTGGGGATAATACTTATTCTCAGTTGCATGCCATTTTTTTAGATACAGCTGGTGTAGAAACTATGAGGCAATATCTTGGTGGCATTCGAATGGAAACTGATTTAGTTTTTTTCATTAAAGAAAATGTTACAGAAGAGTACCTTTTGTATGATTTTGCTTTAGAGGTAGGGCAATCTATAACCATACAAACCATATTTGGAAACAATGAAACAATAACGGCTTCTTCCAATGAATTAATTAATACGCCTGATGGAGTGACTCGCCGTGTGATTCATTTTGGTAACGAATCTTGGATTGAAGGAATAGGAAGTACTCGTGGTTTACTAACTAGAGCGATACCATTAACACCAGATTTCGATCCTTATTTAAATTGTTTTAAATCTTTTGGGGAACTAGGTTTTATTAATTCTAGTTCTCAACCAGAATGCCTTTTTACTTTTACAGATTTATGTGGATCAACTTCTGTTTATAACATTTTAAAGAACCAATTAGTCAATTTTGAAGTTTTTCCAAATCCATTTTTTGAAGAAACTACTATTGAAATTTCTGAATTGAATCTTTTGGAATCACCAATTATAAAGGTTTATAACATCCAAGGTCAATTAGTTGAAAAAATTGTTGAAATAAATGAAGAAAAATTCATTTTTTCCCGTAAAAACCTAAATGCAGGAGTTTATGTTTTTGAATTAAGCGATTGGAAAACTACTTTTGCACTTCGAAAAAAAATCATTGTTTTTTAACGGTGAACTGTTACCGGTGAATGGTTAATTTTATAAAAAATTAACTCGCCTAATAAATAACTAACAGTTAACCATTCACAGTTAATCATTATTTAAATTATGTCAATTTCAACCCAGTACAACGCAGCAGATACGGAAAGCAAATGGTATCAACATTGGATGGAAAAAAACTATTTTCATTCTACTCCAGACGAACGAGAATCATATAGTATTGTCATTCCTCCACCAAATGTAACAGGTGTTTTACACATGGGCCATATGTTGAATAATACTATTCAGGATGCTTTGATTCGAAAGGCTAGATTGGAAGGAAAAAATGCTTGTTGGGTTCCTGGAACGGACCATGCTTCAATTGCAACTGAAGCAAAAGTGGTGAAATTATTAAGAGAGAAAGGAATAAAAAAATCAGATATTTCAAGGGAAGAGTTTTTGAAGTATGCTTTTGAGTGGAAAGACAAATATGGTGGGATTATTCTCGATCAGTTGAAGAAGCTTGGAGCTTCTTGTGATTGGGAACGAACTCGATTTACCATGGAGGATAAATTATCGGCAGCGGTAATTAAGGTTTTTGTGGATTTACACAAAAAAGGAAAAATCTACAGAGGCAAGAGAATGACGAATTGGGATCCTTCGGCTCAAACAGTTTTATCAAATGAGGAAGTACTTCATTCGGAGGAAAATTCCCATTTGCACTATGTTCGATATCAAATCGAAGGTTCGGACGATGAATGGATAACTATTGCAACAACTCGTCCTGAAACTATCCTTGGTGACTCTGCAATTGCAGTTAATCCTAAGGATGAAAGGTATGCTCATTTGAAGGGAAAACGAGCTTTAGTTCCATTGATCAATCGTTCGATTCCAATTATTTTCGATCGATATGTGGAGACTGATTTTGGAACAGGTGCACTTAAAGTTACACCTGCTCATGATATGAATGATTATGAAATTGGGCAACGACATGAACTTGAAGTTATTGATGTTTTCAATGATGACGGAACAATGAGCGAGGCTGCTCAAATGTATATTGGAGAAGATAGATTTAAAGCTAAAAAACTGATCCTTAAGGATTTAGAAGCTTCGGGGAATTTAGTAAAAATTGAACCATATCAAAATAAAGTTGGACGATCAGAACGAACAAATGCAGTTGTTGAACCTAGGTTAACTTTGCAATGGTTTTTAGATATGAAAGAATTATCTAAAACTGCTCTTGATGCGGTGAAAGAAGGTGAAGTTAAATTTTATCCAGATCACTTCATTAATATGTATCGGAATTGGTTAGAGGAAGATAAAGTTAGAGATTGGTGTATTAGTCGTCAATTGTGGTGGGGACAACGAATTCCAGCCTATTATTATGAAGATCATTTTTTCGTGGCGGAAACTGCTGAAGAAGCTCTAGCAGAAGCAAAAGCGAAAACTGGAAATGATTCATTGACCATTTCAGATTTGCAACAAGATGAAGATGTAATGGATACTTGGTTTAGCTCTTGGTTGTGGCCAATTAGCGTTTTTGATGGTTTTGAAAATCAGGATGAATTGAAATATTATTACCCAACTAATGTTTTGGTAACTGGTTGGGATATCATGTATTTGTGGGTAGCGCGAATGATTATGGCTGGGTATGAGTGGTCGGAAGATTTGCTTGGAAAAGAGTTTATTGAGAAAAATGGAAGACAACCATTTAACGATGTTTACTTTACAGGAATGGTTCGAGATGCTCAACGAAGAAAGATGAGTAAGCAATTAGGAAATTCTCCATCTGCTTTGAATTTAATTGATAAATATGGAGCAGATGGTGTTCGGTTTGGAATGTTGTCTAGTGGATCAGCTGGTAATGATATTGTTTTTGATGCACCGATCGATAGCAAGACTAAACGAGCTGTAGATGAAAGTAAACTATGCGCTCAAGGATCTGCGTTTTGCAACAAGATGTGGAATGCAATGCGAATGCTTAAGTTGTTGGAAAAAGTAGATTCTCCAACTTCTGATTCTGCTAAAAAAATCAATCCATTAGCTCAATCTTGGATGGATAATAAGCTGAATCAATTGCTGGAAACCTTAGAAGGAAATTATAAAAATTACAAGTTAGGTGATGCGATGATGAACTTGTATAATTTCATTTGGAACGATTTCTTTTCTGAGTATTTAGAAATGATCAAACCAACTTATGGAGAACCAATTGATCTAGCAACTTATAATGAAGCAATCGAGTTTTTTGAAAAACTAATGACAGTTTTACATCCTTTTATGCCTTTCGTTACAGAGGAACTTTGGCATCAATTAAAAGATAGAAAAGAAGGGGAGGACTGTGTAATTAGTACTTATCCAACCGTTGGTTCTTTTGATAAAAAAGCCTACAAAGAAGTAGATCAAGCCATTGATGTTATTTCAAAAATTCGAGCAACTCGGAAGGACAAAGGAATGAAGGATAAAGAGCCTTTAAAACTTTTTATTCAAAAATCAGAAACTGTTGATCAAATTTTCAAGCAAGAAGGAATTCAAGAAATTATTGAAAAACGAGGATATATTTCTGAGATACACATTACAGATGCAGAAGATGTTGAAGGAACCATTTCGTTTGTTTCAGGAACTGATAAATTCTTTTTAGAATCGAATATTCAAATTGATGTGGAAGCTGAAAAAGAGAAATTCACCAAGGAATTAGATTACACAAAAGGCTTTGTAAAAAGTATCGAGAAGAAATTAGGAAATGAAAGGTTTGTTCAAAATGCACCACCTGCAGTTGTAGATAATGAGCGAAAGAAATTAGCAGATGGACAAGCAAGAATAAAGATTTTAGAAGAAAGTTTAGCTCTGTTAAATTAGAATTCTAGTTAAGTTTTTCCAAAAAAAAAATCCTTCCAGAATAACTTCTAGAAGGATTTTTTTTTGGAAAAATGACTAATTATTTAGCCACAACAAATCGTTTAGTTCTCACTCCATCAGGAGTAATTACTTGAAGTGTATAAGTTCCTTGAACAAAATTGCTAGTGTTGATTTGAGTTGTTTGTTGATCAACATTACTTAAGTTTTGAACTAGAATTTCTTTTCCAGCCATATCAGTAATTTTGATATTTACTTCATCAAAAGACTCAACAAAATCAAGTTCTAAGTTCATTTCATCTCTAACTGGATTAGGGAAAACATTTACGATGTTTTCTTCAGCTAATTGATTATCAACAGAAACTACAACCTCAGGAGTAACATGCATTCTAATTCTTGGAGCGTAAATAACTTGAGTTAAATCAGCATTTGTTCCAATTTCTGAAGTATTCCAGAAAGAACCATATCTAGGAATGTCCAAAGAGTCATTTAAAAATGTCATTGCAGTATAATCCCAAGCACCATCACCAGAGATAGTAACATATTCAGTAGCGCCTCCTGGAGGAGAAGTTTCTACTGATAGGATATAGTGAGTATCATCTTTTAGTCTTACTTGATCGTCAGGTGAAGGATTCCAGTTTTCCAACACTAGTTGAACATCAGTATCTGTTGATTGAATTAGATAACTAGAATTAGCTACAATTAATCCACCTACAGTACCATCTCTTTCTCCACTTTGAGCAATACCATCATCGTTTATATCTTCCCACTCGTAAAGGTAAACATTGATATTACCTCCTGCTGAAACATCTGCATTTCCAATAGTAAATAAAACAGATGAACATACGAAGTCATCACCATTAGGAACGTAATAATGATTAGCCAAAGTCCAAGAAACAACATCTGTTCCTGGAGGGCCTCCAGCAGTTGTTATATTAAATTCCTTAGCAAATACAGAATCACTAACTGCAAACTGAAAAGCAATTTGATTATTCCCTGGAGCTAAATCAGTTGAATCCATTGAAACACTATAAACAGCATCATATACAACATTTTCATCAGAAGGAGGAGTATATCTATCTGGGAAGATTCTATTTTCATCAATAAAACCAGCAGGTACTGTTCCATAATCTAAGTCCTGATTGTGAACTTCAACTCCAGTACCATTGTTTGTTATAGTCATATTTAAATTAACACCAGTTGCATCTAACTGACCAATATTTTCAATATCACAAAGGAAACCAATTTCATCAACTTGGCTACCTGGAGTATTGATACTTGGAGGAATAGCAAAGAAATTCGTATTGGTTCGCATATCAAATAATGGAGTTGGATCCACATCCGTTACATTGATATCATCAATTTGCCATGAATATGCACATCCTTCATTTGAGAAAAACCTGAAAGCTATCATAACATCAGGTTGATTCGCTGCAATATTAGAAATTGGAGTATTTGAAACAGTAGGATTAGTAGCACCTGCAAAGTCATTATTTACCAAATCAGGATATAATTCAATTTCTTCCCAAGTCGTACCTCCGTCAATACTTACCTCAAGAAAAATTTGATCATTAAATCTTCTGTAATAATGTTCAAAAGAAACTACTACATCGTCAAATGCAGTTGCATCGAATGATGGAGAAATCAACCATACATCTTGTGGTCCATCACAATTTAAATCTGAATCAAAAAGCATAAATCCATTTGCCGCAGTCGTTGAAGTAATTGCACCTATACTAAATGCACCTTGAGGGCCTGTAGTAGAATAAATCCAATTAGATGAAGCATTTACTGTACTTCCATCCATTTGTGAAACTGTCCAATCCATTGGTAAGCCACCATCAAAATCTTCGTCAAAAATCTGTGCATTCACATTAGCACAAAAAAGAAAGGTAAGAGCTAATAAATAAGTTTTCGTAAATCTCTTAATCATAATAAAATTTTTAGTTAAATAATTAATTGGGCCAAAAGTACTTATTAAATTGAAACCATATTGATAATAAGATGACATTTTTCAATTAGATATAATAAGTAAATGACATTTTTTAAAAAGAATGACATTTAAAAGGGAGGAGTCAACATTACATAAAAAAACGGGAAATATCTGCAATCAGATATTTCCCGGATTTTTATGTATTAAATTATTCTATACTATTTCACGATAGTAAATTTCTTAGTGATATAACCTTTGTCAGATTGTATTTTTAAGAAATAAGTACCTGCTGAAAGATTTGCAACAGAATAAGTTAAAGTTTGAGAAGAAAGATTTTCGTAAGTAGCTTCCATTACATTACGAGCATTTAAATCTACAATTCTAACAACTGCATTATTTAAATTTTCTACTAAGTCTAAATCCATGTTAACTACCTCAGTAGCAGGATTAGGGTAAATTTTTACTGTATTAGCTTCATCTAATGGGTTATTAGTAGAAACTTCAAAGTAAGGATTCACATGCATTCTTAGTCTAGGAGAAAAGTTAAATCCATCTAGATCTGTGTTTAATCCTCCATCTCCTGAAGTAATATCACCCAAACCATGTATTCTCTCAAATGAAATAGAATCAGTCAAAAATCCAGTAGCATTATAACCGCCATTAAAATCATTAGTTCCAGTAATCTCAATTAAAGAATTACCAGCAGAAGATAAACCAGCAGCTAAAACATAAGTAGTATTTTCCTTTAATTGCAATGGAACATCAGGATCATTAAAGTTCTCTAGTGAGATTAATAAATCTGTTGCATCATCAGTTCCAGCCTCAATCAAGTAAGTAAAATTACCAACTATATTACCTCCAGCTGTACCATTTCGTTCGTCAACTTGAGCAATACCATCGTTATTCACGTCTTCCCATTCATACAAATAGATACTTACAAAACCTCCAACATTATCTTGAAGATTATCTAATCCAACTAAAACAGAAGTACACTCATATTTGATATTAGGATCAACAGGATCTTCTCCATTTCTAACAAAATATGTAGTAGCAATGGTCCAATCAACACCAGTTGCACCATTTGGAGTTGCTCCAAATAAGCCCGATACTCCATCTTCTTTTGCAAAAATTGAATCAGTTACCGTAAAACTAAATTGCTGTGCATTATTAGAATCATCAAAATCAGCAGCATCCGCAGAAACAGAGTAAACTGCTGTATAAGTATCTTCAGTCGCTGGTGGCAAGTAATGCTCAGGCAAAATTCTATTTTCATCTACAAAATTTGCAGGTATCACTCCGTATTCTAAATTTTCATTAAATACTTCTGTATTTGCACTATTCGTAACATTCACATTTAAGTTAACTCCTGTTTGTTCTGTAGCACCCACGTTTGAAACATCGATTAAGAAACGAATCGAATCAGTTTGAGTTTTTGGAGTTAGGAAATTAGGAGCAATTGAAAAGAAATTATCAGCTTGTAAGTTGTTTGCTTCTGTTTCAATTAATTGAACATCATCAATAATCCAATAGTAATAATTTGCATCATATCTAAATCTGAATTGGAAATTAGTTGAAGTTAAATCCGCATCTGGTAAGAATACTCGTTTGAAAGTTTGGAACGTTGTACTATTTACTACAAACTCAGTATTAATTGGAATAGTAAACCAAGTTGTTCCATCATTTGTATACTCAATAAAGTAATCACTTTGGAATTGACGAGTAGTTTGGAAAAACAAAACAGAAATACCTGCAGTTCCAGCAGGAACGAGTGTAGATAAATCAAGAACAGGAGAAACTAATGTTCCAAATTGAGTAGCCCCACATGTACCTGTTTGGTCAAATCCATCAGATGTAAACATCATTGCCCCAGTACAACCAGTAGGTGCTTGAGAAGTTGCATCTCCAAAAGCGTTAGCTACAGTTGATTCAAGAGTAGAACCATTAGGAGCCCATTGCCAAAGATCAAGAGTGTCGCATGGAGCATCACTAGTTGTTGTCCAATCATTCAATCCTCCTGTAAAATCTCCTTGACCTTCTACATCACCCCAAAAAACAGTAACATTACTATTTGCAGGTTCAGCTTCATAAGCGCCAATTCTAAATGTACCTTCATCAGCAGTAGTGTTTCCACCTGACCAAACTCTTACTAAGTAAGATGTATTAGGCTCTAAACCACATACGATGTTCAAGCTATTAGTTGATCCATCTCCACTTGAGAAACATTGAAATTCAATATTGTCAGTAGCACATGAATTGGTATAAAATGACATACCTATTCCTGATACGTCATCTGCTTCAGATCCAAATTCAGTTTGAACAACTAGACCACCTTCTGAAATAGTTGCTCCTGTTGAAAAGGAAAACCATACATCATCTATATACCATGATCCAGAACATACAGCAGGGGTATTTGTAAGTACCGTTGCATCTTGAGCCATACGAGTATCACCATCTACCCATACAATACTTGCTTCATCAGCGGCTAGGGTTATTGGAGTAGGAGCATCACAATTATCATTTGCTGGTTGAGCAAATAAATTCATGCTAAAAAATAATAACATTGCTAGAATAGAAATTCTAGAGTTAATAGTAAAGTTGTTTTTCATAAATCCCTTTTTTTTAAAGTTAAATAATCGTAAAAGTAGAATAATAATATAAAAAATTATCCTAATTCTTAAAAGAAGTCTTTTGGGAATCAGATTTTTTTTAAAAAAAAGGGAAAATATCTGATAAACAGATATTTTCCCCAATATTTATAGATAATTTTATTCTAAAAGCTATTTCACGATAGTAAATTTCTTAGTAATATAACCTTTGTCAGATTGTATTTTTAAGAAATAAGTACCTGCTGAAAGATTTGCAACAGAATAAGTTAAAGTTTGAGAAGAAAGATTTTCGTAAGTAGCTTCCATTA